>DAITMW010000018.1:38237-48927 GCA_036834945.1 Steroidobacteraceae bacterium | reverse complement strand
CTCGTCAGCTACAACGAGAAGCACAACGAGGCCAACGGCGAGGACAACCGCGACGGCCACAACGACAACCGCTCCTGGAACTGCGGTGTCGAAGGTCCCACGGATGACCCCGTAATCCTGGCCTTACGCGCCAAGCAGCGACGCAATCTGATGGCTACCCTGTTGCTGTCACAAGGAGTACCCATGGTGCTCGGCGGCGATGAGCTGAGCCATACCCAGGGCGGCAACAACAACCCCTACTGCCAGGACAACGAAATGTTCTGGCTCGACTGGGAGCTGGACCCGGAACAGGAGGGATTCTTGGAATTCACGGCGCAGGTGATCGCCTTCCGGCGCCGCCATCCGGTGTTCAGCCGGCGCCGTTTCCTGCAGGCTGACGACATGACCGCCGACGGGCTCAAGGAGATCATCTGGCTCACGCCCCAGGGCACCGAGATGACCGAGACCGAGTGGAACCAGCATTTCGCGCGCTGCCTGGGCGTGTATCTTGCGGGCGCTGCCATAGAGCGCCGTGACCGGCACGGTCACCCCGTCAAGGACAACAACTTCCTGCTGCTATTCAACGCGCACCACGAGATGATCCCGTTCAAGCTGCCAAAATTCCTGACGGAAAAGGCCTGGTGGACGGTGCTCGACACGGCCGCGGTGGAGAAGCCCTTCGCCCAGAACCGCGTCGAGCCCGGCACGCAGTACCCCTTGCATGGCCGCTCCCTCGCACTGCTACGGGAAACGGCGTACCGATGAGCCAGCGCCGCCGCCATAGCATGCCGTTCGGAGCAGAGCTGACAGCCTCGGGCGAGGTACGTTTTCGTTTGTGGGCGCCGGCCGCGCGCGAGGTCGAGCTCGTCCTCCATGACAATCCGGAAGAGCCGCGCCTGCGCAAAATGGAGGCTCGCCCGGAAGGTTGGTTCGAGCTCGTCACCAGGGAAGCCACCGTCGGAAGCCGCTATCGCTATCGGATCGACCGTAAGCAGGAAGTTCCCGATCCGGCCTCGCGGAGCAATCCCGACGATATCCATGCACCGAGCGAGGTCGTCGACCCGCTGGCATTCGAGTGGGACGACGAGGCCTGGCGGGGGCGCCCGTGGCACGAGGCGGTCGTCTACGAGCTCCACGTAGGGACCTTCAGTCCGGAAGGCACCTTCGCCGGAGCGGAGAAGAAGCTCGATCACCTCGTGGAGCTGGGTGTCACGGCCATCGAGCTCATGCCGATCGCCGACTTTCCCGGCAAGCGCGGCTGGGGCTATGACGGCGTGTTGCCGTTCGCACCCGAATCGGCGTACGGCAGGCCCGAGGAGCTCAAATCGCTCATCGCCGCGGCACACCGGCGCAAGATCGCGGTGATGCTCGATGTCGTCTACAACCACTTCGGACCGGAAGGAAACTACCTGCACCTGTATGCGCCGCAGTTCTTCACCGAGCACCACCATACTCCGTGGGGAGCCGCCATCAACTTTGACCGAACGGCGAGCGAGGGAATCCCCCCTGGGGACGATTCGCCCGGGTCGCGGACAGTGCGCGACTTCTATATTCACAACACCTTGTACTGGCTCGAGGAATATCACTTCGATGGACTGCGATTCGATGCGGTCCACGCCATCCTCGATGACAGCAAGCCTAACATCCTCACGGAAATAGCCCGTGCGGCCCGCTCCAGCGCGCAAGCCGATCGAGAAAGGCACGTCTACCTGGTGTTGGAGAACGGTGCCAACCAGGCGCGCTTCCTGGGACGGCCCGGCGCAACGGACACCTTCGACGGACAGTGGAATGACGACCTGCACCATTGCCTGCACGTCATTCTGACTGACGAGAAAGACGGCTACTACGAGGACTACAGCGACAATCCGCACGCCATGTTATGTCGCAGCCTGGCGGAGGGCTTCGTCTACCAGGGGCAAATGTCGGCACACTTGGGCAATGCGCGCGGCGAGCACAGCGCGCACTTACCGCCGACCGCCTTCGTGAATTTCCTACAGGATCACGACCAGATCGGCAACCGCGCGTTCGGCGAGAGAATCAGCGCGATCGCGCGATCGCCGGAGGCGCTGCGCGCCGCCAACGCCGTATTGTTGCTTGCGCCCTCTGTCCCGATGCTGTTCATGGGAGAAGAGTGGCAGGCGGCACAACCCTTCCCCTACTTCTGCGACTTCGAGCCCGAGCTGGCCGCCAAGGTGCGCGAAGGCCGCAAGCGTGAGTTCTCCCGCTTCGAGAAGTTCAGCGACAAGGGTGGCCTGGCAGCCTTGCCCGACCCCACCTCACCGGAGACTTACCGCTCCGCGCGTCTCGATTGGAGTGTGCTCGAGCAACGCAAGCACGCTGATCTGCTCGACCAGACCCAGCGCCTGCTGGCGATCCGTCACAAGGACATCGTGCCGCTCATTCCCAGGATCAAGGGAGGCACCTGCATCAAGCTCGAGGCCAGCGGCGCTTTCGCCGTCGACTGGGGCCTGGAGGGCGGCTCCATCCTGCACCTGCTCGCGAATCTGACCGAGCGCGCGGTGCCCGTCGTGGGCCGTGTGGCCGGCCGCCTGATCTTCGCCACTCATCCCAACATCCGAGGTGCGATGAAACGCAACCAGCTCGCTCCCTGGAGCGTCACCTGGTTGCTGGAGCGCGGCGTTGCCGGAAAGTGAGCGCAAGCCGGCATCCCGGCGGGAGGCGGCAATCCCACGCGCCACGTATCGCATCCAACTGAACGCCAATTTCACCTTCAAGGATGCCACCGCGATCATCCCCTATCTCGCGGCGCTCGGCATCAGTCATGTCTACTGCTCACCATACTTCCGCGCGCGGGCCGGAAGCACCCACGGTTATGACGTAGTCGACCACAATTCGTTCAACCCCGAGATCGGTGATCGCGAAGACTTCGAGCGTTTCGTCACCGAGTTGCGCGCGCATGACATGGGACACGTGCTCGACATCGTTCCGAATCACGTCGGGATCATGGGCTCCGACAATGCCTGGTGGATGGACGTCCTCGAGAACGGCCAGGCATCGAGATACGCGGAGTTCTTCGACCTCGACTGGACCCCCGCCAATCCAGCGCTCGCGGACAAGGTGCTGGTCCCCGTATTGGGAGACGCCTACGGCGTCGTGCTCGAAAGCGGTGAGATCGAGTTGCGTTTCGAGCCACAATGGGGCTCATTCGCGATGTTCTACCACGAGCATCGCTTTCCGCTGGACCCCCGCACCTACCCGCGAGTGCTCGATCGGGTACTGGCGCACACCTCGAACGCGAAGTTGGAAGTGCTGCGTCGGGCCTTCGGCGAGCTGCCTGATCGCCACGCTCCGACCGGCGAGCAGATCAAGGAGCGTCACCGGGAAAAAGAAATCCGCAAGCGTGCGCTGGCCGATCTCTACGCCAACGAGCCGGCCGTAGCGGCCGCCGTCGAGGCGGGGGTCCGCAGCTTCGCGGGGGATTCCAACGAAGCCGCCAGCTTCGATGCCCTGCACGAGCTGCTCGAGCTGCAAGCTTACCGGCTCGCCTACTGGCGCGTCGCCTCCGATGACATCAACTATCGGCGCTTCTTCGACGTGAACTCCCTCGGAGCACTGCGAGTCGAGCACGAAGCGGTCTTCGAGGCGACCCACAAGTTGGTTCTGGAGCTCGTCGGCCAGGGCAAGATCGATGGCCTGCGCATCGATCACCCCGACGGTCTCTACAATCCGGCCGGCTACTTCAAGCGCCTCCAGAAGCGCGTGGCCGAGGTGACCGGTAACGCGACGAAGCTCCCGATCTACCTGGTCGTGGAAAAGATCACGGCCTCCTTCGAACATCTGCCGCCCGACTGGCCGGTGCATGGCGAGACCGGCTATCACTTCGCGAACGTCGTGAACCGCATGCTCGTCGATTCCGCGACCCGCGCGCGCATGGACCGCGTCTACAGCGGATTCATCGAAGAGCACCTGGAATGGGCGAATGTCGCGTACGAATGTCAACACCTGGTTCTGCGCCGCTCACTGGCCTCCGAGCTCAACACCGTCACCAACCTGCTGGCGCGTATAGCCCAGACTGAGCGCCGCTCGCGCGACTTCACCTTCAACAATCTGCGCCAGGCTCTGGCGGAAGTCATCGCCTGTTTCCCGGTGTACCGCACCTACATCGCGGAATCGATCTCGGACAGCGACCGTCGTTATATCGAGTGGGCCGTTGCGGCCGCCAAGCGGCGCCGCTCATCAACCGAGGCGCCAGTCCTGGATTTCGTGCGAGCGGCACTCCTGCTCGAGCTGCCCACTCCGACGGAGGGCATCCGCAACCGGATGCGCGCCTTCGTGATGAAGTTCCAGCAGATCACCGCACCCATCACCGCGAAGGGAGTCGAGGACACCGCGCTATATCGATTCAACAGGCTCACCTCCCTCAACGAGGTGGGTGGCGAACCGGATGCGTACGGTACGAGCCTCCAGGCCTTTCATTCCGACTCGCAATATCGAGCCCGGCATTGGCCACACGAGATGCTGGGCACGTCCACGCACGACACTAAACGATCCGAGGACGTCCGCGCGCGCATCAACGTGTTGTCCGAAATGACCATGGCCTGGCGCAAGACCATTGAGCGCTGGCGTCGCATGAACCGCACGCGTAAACGTGAAGTCGATGGGCGGCCGGCGCCATCCGCAAATGACGAGTCGCTCCTTTACCAGACTCTGATCGGCAGCTGGCCTCTCGAGGAGTTGGACGCGGCGGGCAATGCGGCCTATCGGGAGCGCATCGAGGCTTACATGATCAAGGCCGCGCGCGAGGCCAAACTGAGCACCAGCTGGGCCAACGCCAACACCGAGTATGAAGAGGCGCTGACCCAGTTCGTGCGCACGACGTTGGAGCTGCGTGAGGGCAACCTGTTCCTGGGTGACCTGGTGGCCCTGCAACGGCGCCTGGCCCGCTTCGGGTT
The DNA here is from genome assembly GCA_036834945.1 of Steroidobacteraceae bacterium. GTDB lineage: Bacteria > Pseudomonadota > Gammaproteobacteria > Steroidobacterales > Steroidobacteraceae > 13-2-20CM-66-19. Next base: position 44,035 of record DAITMW010000018.1, on the reverse strand, counting down.
GTTGAACGGCTTGTCGCAGGTGGTGTGCAAGTTGACGGCGCCTGGAGTTCCGGACATCTACCAGGGTAACGAGATCTGGGATTTCTCGCTCGTCGACCCGGACAACCGCAGGCCGGTGGACTATGAGAAGCGGCGCGTCCTGTTGGCGGCATTGCGTGATACGCCACGGCCCGCGGCCAGCCAGGCTCGCGAGCTGGTCGACAACATGGGCGACGGACGCTGCAAGCTGTATCTGACATGGCGGATCCTGCAGTTCCGGCGCGAGCACGCCGACCTCTTCCGGCGCGGCGAATACATCCCCCTACGGGCTACTGGAGAGCACGCCTCGAATCTATGTGCGTTCGCACGACGCCATGTCGACGGGCTGCTCGTTACGGTCGCGCCGCGCCTGTACCTCCGCTTGCTCGGGGAACGCGAGTTACCACCCCTGGGAGCGGAAGTTTGGGAAGAGACCCTGATCGAGCTTCCCCGGGGCTACAGCGCGGACGGCGGGGCGCCCCTGCGAAATATCCTCGACGGCGAGGAAGTTCCCGTGAGTCGCGGGGATGAGGGGCCGGCATTTCGGGTCGCGGAGGCCCTGGCGCACTTTCCGGTCGCGGTCCTGTATCGTCCGTCGTGAAAGCCAATCCCTCTTGAAAGCCGGTCTCTCTCGAAAGCGGCCCCCTTGAAGCCGGTCTCCCTTGAAAGCCCGCCCCCTTGAAAGCCGATCTCTCTTGAAGTCGGCCCCCCCATGAAGCCGGCCCCCCTTGAAAGACCGGGGCCGCGGGTCAACACTCCAACCGGGCCTGCGTTTAACTCCAGTAATAGGAGCGAACGAAATGAGACTCGGCAAAATGAAGTTTCTGGGTGCCTGGTTACTGCCCGCGGTCGCGCTGCTCACGGCGTGTTCCGGGATCCCTCTCAAGCAACGCCAGGATGAGCAACGCTCCCGTTACGAGGCGTACTCCGGGCCGCCGATCCAGCAGTTCACCTATCTCGGCCGCTATGACAGCTGGACCCCCGTCGGCACGAACGAGCTGGTGGTGTGGACGACCCCGTTCCAGGCATACCTGATCAAGGTGGCGCCGCCGTGTGACAACCTCAATTTCGTCAACCGGATCGGGCTCACCTCAACCGCGAGCACCGTCTCCGCACGCTTCGACTTCGTCAAGGTCGGTCGCAACTGGCGCTGCCCCATCCAGGAAATTCGCCCGATCGACTACCAGCGCATGCGGCAGGACATGCGTAAGGAAACCGAGCAAGCCAAGGCGGGCAAGACCGAGAGCGGCTCCTAGTTACCTGACATCGTGTTACCGATAGCCGCGCGCCTGCAACGTAAACAGGTGCGCGTATCGGCCGTTGAGCCGCATGAGCTCCTCGTGACTGCCGCATTCCACGATACGCCCACGCTCGAGCACGGCGATCTGGTCCGCCATACGAACGGTGGAGAACCGGTGGGAAATAAGGATGGTGATCCGGTCCTTCGCCAACTGCCGGAAGTGCTCGAAGATGTCCGCCTCCGCCTGGGCATCCATCGCCGCGGTAGGCTCGTCCAACACGAGGATGTCCGCGCGCGTGCGCATGAACGCACGCGAAAGCGCGATCTTCTGCCACTGGCCGCCCGATAGCTCGCGGCCATCCTTGAACCACTTGCCGAGCTGCGTCTGGTATCCGGCCGGCAGGGTTTCGATGAATTCGCTCGCCATGCCCTTCCCCGCCGCCTCGCGCCAGCGGCCCTCGTCCTCGAAATAACGCTCATCGCCGGCGCCGACGTTCTCACCCACCAGCATCTGGTAGCGGGTGAAGTCTTGGAAAATGACGCCGATGCGCTCGCGCAGCGCCTGCTCGTCCCACTCCTTGAGGTCACGGCCATCGAGCAGGATGCGTCCCGAGGTCGGTTGGTAGAGCCGCGTCAGAAGTTTGATGAGGGTGGTCTTGCCCGAGCCGTTCTCTCCAACCAGTGCCAGGCTGGCTCCCGGGGCCAGGTGCAGGGTGACGTGCTCGAGTGCCGGCTGCTCCGCTTCCGGATAGGTGAAACTGACGTCCTCGAAACGGATCCCGTCTTCCGGATGCGGTCCCTTGATTGCCGCTCCCGAAGGCTGTGGGACCTGGGTCTCCAGGTACTCGTACAGCGTCGACAGATAGAGGTTGTCCTCGTACATGCCGCCCACCGCGGACAGGATCGCGGACACCGCCGACTGTCCCTGGCGGAACAAGGCGACATACATGGTCATCTGGCCCAATGTGATGGCGTGCCGTACGGTGCTCACCGCTATCCAGGCATACGCGCCATACAGCGCGACCGTCCCGATCAGGCCGAGCCCGAACCCCCACGCATCCCGCCGGATGGTGAGCGCGCGATCCTCCTTGTAGAGCCGGCGGAAGATATCGCGATAACGCTCGAGGAGCCGTGGGCCGAGACCGTACAGCTTCACCTCTTTCGCATGATCCTCGCGAGCCAACACCGTCTCGAGATAGATCTGCATGCGCGTTTCGGGCGAGCGCCAACGGAACAGGCGGAAGGCATCGCCCGAGAACTTGGTTTCGGCAATGAACGCCGGCAACCCCGCCAGCAGCAGCACGGCGACCGCCCAGGGCGAGAAATGACTCAGCAACGCCCCATAACTCACCAGCGAGATGCCGTTCTGCACGAGCCCGAACGTACGGGTGACCAGGCTCAAGGGACGGGTGGATGCCTCGCGCCGGGCACGCGTGAGCTTGTCGTAAAACTCCGAGTCCTCGAAGTGACGCAGGTCGAGCGTCAGAGCCTTTTCGAGAATCATCACGTTCACGCGCTGTCCGAGTTGCGCGCGTAGCAGCGACTGACATAGTGACAAGCCGCGCTGGGCCGCCGCGATGGACGCGATGAGTGTGCCTTCGAGCACGACGAGCTCGACGACGTGTGTTGGGTTGGTCGTCAGCGCCGCCTGCATAGCCCTGGCTACCGCATCGACGATGAGCGAGCCTATGTAGGCGACGGACGCGGGCAGAATGCCGGCGATGAGCGTCAGCAGCGCCAGTGAGAGCGTCAGCGTGCGGTTGGTGCTCCAGACGAGCTCGAGCGCACGGCGGCTGTAGCGAAAGACCCCGAAGAATCCTTGCAGCGTAATGGAATCACCCTCGGCGGGAGCTGCACGCGACCGCCGCGAAGAGGGCAGGGCCTTCGGAGTCATGAAGACGGTGGCGGCTGCAATGTCGAGGTGGCCGGCGCGATCGGTTGTTTGACGCTGGCAGGCGTCAGCCCCGTGATCAGACGCGAGCCGCGGCGAAAGAACATGTAGCTATAGATCCAGGAAGTCAGCACCGCCAGGCGATTGCGGAAACCGATGAGCACCGTGATGTGCAAGGCCATCCAGGCAAACCAGGCCAGCAGTCCGCCGAAATGCAACCGACCGATCTCAACGACCGCGCGGGACTTGCCGACCGTGGCCATGGAACCGAGATCCTTGTAGTGAAAGCCCGCCGCGCGCCGTGATCTCGCGTCCCCTCGTAACTCGTCCTCGATCACCTTCGCGACATAGCGTCCCATCTGCAGCGCACCCTGAGACACCCCGGGTACCTGTTGACCCGTCGCCGAATCAATCAGGTAAGCGGCGTCCCCGATGACGAAAGCATTCGGATGGCCGGGAACGGAGCAATCCGGCAATACCTTCACCCGCCCACCGGGCCCCAGATCGGCGCCGAATGTCGAGACCAACGGTGACGCCTTGACGCCCGCCGCCCAAATCACGTTATAGCTGCGGATGCGCTTTCCATCGACCTCCACCCCGTCGGGAAAAATCTCGGTCACGGGCTTGCCGAGAAATACCTCCACACCGAGCCCGTGAAGCTGCGCGAGTGCGCGCTCGGAGGAATCGGGATGCAAGGCTGGCAGCAGCCGCGGGCCGGCCTCGATCAGGATGACCCGCGCCCGCCGCGTGTCAGCGACCCGGAAATCGCGGGCAACAACGTCAACCGCCAGCTCTTTGATGGCACCCGCGAGCTCCACCCCGGTGGGGCCTCCGCCCACAATGACGAATACCAGGTGCGCGGTCCGCTCGTCGGGATCCGATTCGATCTCCGCGGCCTCGAACGATCGCAACATCCGCGAGCGGATGAGAGTGGCGTCCTCCACCTCCTTCATACCCGGCGCATAACCGTGCCACTGCGGGTGTCCGAAGTAGTTATCCACAGCGCCGGGCGCTAGGATCAGGTAGTCGTAAGGCACCCTACTGTCGCCGGCATGCACGTACTGCTCTCTCAGGTCGACATGGTCAACCTCACCAAGCATCACCGAGGCATTGGGCTGGTGGCGCAAGATGGTGCGGATCGGCTGTGCGATGTCAGCGGGAGCCAGTGCGGCGGAAGCGACCTGGTAGAGCAGCGGCTGGAAGAGGTGGTAATTATTGTGGTCGATGACCAGGACGTCGGCCGGCGCATGGTGCAGCGCCCGGGCGGCGAACAAACCACCGAATCCGCAACCCACGATAACCACGCGCGGACGCCCCGGCCCCTGCATTGCCACCTCCCGATATGCTCACGGTGGAGATGGGGCCGATTATGGCGTATTCCAGCCCGGGGCCCTATTTCCGGGCGGAGCCAGCGCCCCGCCCGGACGGAAGTGGCCAGGCTGCAAGGCTATGCCTTTGCCAGCGCTATCCCCGCCAGCGCTATCCCCGCCAGTGCCATCCCCGCCAGTGCCATCCCTGTCAGCGCTATCCCTGTCAGCGCCATCCCTGTCAGCGCGGCCCATGCTACGCCGCGGCAGGCGCCCGACATTGGATTCAAACACGGCAAGTTTGAAGTTGGTTTTGCAGCGGCCGCGCGCTCGCAATGCGACATAAGAGCAACAGTTACGCTACTCTTTAGGACTGCAGAAAGTCAAACGCCCGCTGCAGACCATCGGCTGCAGCGGGCGTCTCACCACGGTCACCTTACCGATCCTGACAAGGAGCCGACCATGGCTATCGTGTGTTCGTGTCATACTTAAGACGGTTGCGGAGCAATATTCCGTTACGCGCATTTTTTCGTTGCAGCCGCGGCGCGTTGGGTGCGTAATAGACGCGCGCACAGACAAGGACGACAGGACTTCCGGGATGGCAAAAGACGAAGAACGCTATCTGGTGCAGGCGCTGGAGTTTGAGAGTGTCCTGCGAGCCTGCCTCTATCGCTACGCACGCAACGCTTCCGATGTCGAGGAGCTGTTGCAAGAAACCTACGCGCGGCTGCTGACCGCGGGCGCATCCAACGAGCCTGAAGTGCGCTCCGTGCGTGCGTTCTCGCTCACGGTCGCCCGGAACGTGGCCTTCGACTGGCTACGGCACAAGCAGGTTGTGCCGATTGAGCTCGTGGCTGACATGGAAGCCATGGACATCCTGGATGAGCGGGACCAGATCGACCAGATCGTCAACAGCCACCAGGAGCTGATGATGCTCATCAAGGCCGTTCAGCAGTTGCCTGAGCGCTGCCGCCAGGTTTTCACGCTCCGCAAGGTATACGGTTACTCGCAAAAGGAGATCGCGGCACGGATGAACATCACCGAGAACACGGTGGAGCAGCAGCTGATCAAGGCGGCACGCCACTGCGCGCAGGCCTTGTACGACCAGCCCATCGCCGAGCGCCAGGCCACCATGTTCGAGCGGTTCCGGCGCCGCGGGCAGGCTCATGACCGCGGAGAATGACATCCCGGGAGCGGCGGCTGCGTGGCTCATCCGGCTCGAGGGTCAGACCACTCCACAGATGTGGGACGAGTTCCAGGCCTGGATCGAAGCCGACAAGCGCCACGAGGCGGCCTTCATCCGCCTGCGCACCGCCTGGACCCATTGTGACCGGCTGAAGCT
>DAITMW010000018.1:26344-38137 GCA_036834945.1 Steroidobacteraceae bacterium | reverse complement strand
CTTGCCTCGGCCCGCCGCGATACCGAGCTCCTCCGCGGCGAAGCCCTGTTCAGCGTCGCGCAGGACAAACTCCGGCCGTTTTATGTCAAGGCCGCCGGAACCCTGGTATGCGCGGTGGGCACGGCGTTCACCGTCCGCATCCGCGACGACAGCAGCGTCGAGGTACTGGTCGAGGAGGGTCGCGTGGCATTGGGCACATCCGACCAGAACTCGCGCAGCCGCCCTCACCTGGGAAGCACGGCGCCCTATGCCGCCGCCGGCGACCACATCACTTTCGGCAAGGGCTCCTGGGTGGTCCAACACCAAGGTCCCGACTACGTCGCGCGCAAGCTGGCATGGACCAGCGGCCGAATTTCTTTTGACGGTGAGACGCTGTCGGAGGCGGTTCACGAATTCAACCGTTATAACCGGCGGCATTTCGCCATCGCCGATCCCGCGATCGCCCGGATTCGAGTTGGCGGACTGTTCGACGCCACAGACCCGGAGAGTTTCGCGGCAACACTCGAAAAACATTTCGGCGTGCGCCGCATGCCCGCTGTCCAGGGGGACGATGACGTGATTCGACTGGTGAGCAGCAGCCAACGGATGGCACCCCGCACCTGACATAGCCCACGGTCGTGGGCACTCGGGTGCGTGGCATACAGGTCGTCAATTCAGTGCGAATGGATTTTCGTACATACCGGCGGGTGCGGACCTTCATTGTGTCGCTCCTGGCCACCGCGCTGGTACGCACACTCTGGGCCGATCCGGCCTCTCCGCCGGTTGAATTCCACATCGACGGCGGCGATGCCACCACCACGCTGACGGAATTCAGCCGCCAGGCTCATCTGCAACTGCTCTTCGATTACAACGTGGTCAAGGGCCATACCACCAGGCCACTCGACGGCTCGTACCCACCGGCGGAAGCCTTGCGGCAGCTGCTCGCGAACACCGATCTCGAGTTCGACTTCGTCAACGAGCGCACGCTGGCGGTGACACAGAAGAAAGCTCCCGCCGAAGCCCCGAAGGTCGCTGGTGCCGAAACGAAGCGTGAGCCTCCACGACGCCCCCGCGTGAGGAGAGCGGTCACACTGACAGACGGGGCAGGCAACTCCCTGGACGTCATCCGCATCACCGGAACGTACGTTCGCGATGAGCCCCCGGTAGGAGAGGAAATCATCAGCCTGACTCGTGAGGACATCGAAGCGAGCGGCGCGGCCACTCCGGCCGATTTCCTGAGGACGTTACCGCAAGCGTTCGGTGGCGGTCCGAACCAGGACACGCACATCGGAGCGGAAGCGTCCACCAACTCGGGCCTGGGAGTCGGCGTGAACCTCCGCGGCCTCGGTGCGCGAGCGACGCTCGTTCTCATCAATGGACGGCGCGTAGCGCCCAGCGGGACCCAAGGTGAGTTCGTCGACATCGAGAACATCCCCTTGAGCGCCATCGACCGTGTCGACATCCTGCCAGACAGCGCTTCGGCGACATATGGCGCGGACGCGGTAGGTGGCGTCGTCAACTTCATCCTCCGTGACGATCTCGACGGCGGCGAGACTATCGCCCGCGGCGGATCCGGCACCCGCGGCGATCTGCAGGAATATCTGCTATCCCAGACCCTCGGAAAATCCTGGAGCAGCGGGAACGGACTCCTCTCCTTTGAGTTCTACGACCGGGGCGCTCTCCCGGCCACCGACCGCGCGTACGCGGTGAGTGATCTGCGGCCCTTCGGTGGCAGCAACCTCGACACGAGCTTCTCCAATCCCGGCAACATCATCGACCCGCTCACCGGCCGGACCTGGCCGATTCCGGCTGGACAGAACGGCACGCAGCTGACGGCGGCCGACCTCCTCGCCGGAGCACCCAATCTGCAGAGCCGTTATGCGGACGGCCGGGAAATCATTCCGAGCCAACAGCGGTGGACGCTACACGGCACCGTGCACCAGGAGCTCAGTGACCGGATCACTTTTTTTGCCGACGTCCTGGCCGGCCATCGCGATGCCGGCCAGGTCTTCGGGTCGGTCGGGACCTACGTGACCGTACCGCCAACCAACCCGTTCTATGTCGACCCCGTCGGCAGAGGCGGACCGGTGGTGGTGAGCTACGATTTCGGCAAAGACCTCGGTCCTTTGACGGGACAGATCGGGATCGACACGCTGAACACGGCCCTGGGACTCGACTTCGACACCGGCACGTCGTGGACCGTGAGGACCTATGCCAGTTTCGTACGGGAGAAGCAGAACGCAGCGCAAACCAACGGGGTCAACCCCCTGGCTCTCGCGAGGGCCGTAGCGGACCCGAACCCGCTGACCGCCTTCAATCCATTCGGCGACGGGTCCAACACCAACCCGGCGACGCTGCAGGCACTCCGCACGACCACCCTGTACTGGCTCAATTCCCAACTCAAGACAGCCGACATCACCGCGGATGGCCAGGTCGGCGAGCTGGCCGGGATACCTTTGAAGCTCGCGGTGGGCGCCAACTGGCGCCAGGAGCTGTTCTCCTGGAGTCTTCTCACACCCGCTCCATCCAACAGCAGCCTGAGCCGCACCATCACCTCGGCATTCGGGCAACTCGTGATCCCCGTTTTCACCGAGCACGACGCGCGGCCCGCGTTTTACAAGCTCGAGCTGTCCGCCGCCGGACGGTACGAGCACTTCAGCGGCTCCGGAAGTGATACCTCGCCGAAATACGGCCTGGTCTGGTCGCCCATCAAGAGCCTCTCGTTACGCGGTACCTGGTCACGCTCCGCACGACCGCCGGCGCTCTACGATCTCGACACGAGCCACAACGGTGTCGCACTGCTCCCCGTTGCCACTCCCGGTGCCCCCGGGGGCCCGACCACGACACTGGTCTGGTCTGGAGGTAACGCGAGCCTGCGCCCCGAGCGGGCTGAAAGCTGGACGACTGGCCTCGACTTCGCCCCCGATGCCGTGCCGGGATTGTCGCTCGGCGTGACTTACTTCCGAACGACGTTCACGGACAGGATCCAGAACACCCTGTTCAACCCGACCCTGCTCACCGACCCGGCCTATGCGGCGATCGTCACGCACAATCCGACCGCCGCCCAGATCGCCGACGTCTGTACCCACGGAACCTACACACAAGGGACGGTCGCCCAGTGCATGAGCGCACCCGTCGGCGCCATCGTCGACCTGCGCATGAGCAATCTTGCGAAACTCCTGACTGACGGCATCGATTTCAACAGCAACTATGATCTGAGCACTTCGCACGGCGATCTCGCCTTCGCGCTCGGCGGGACCTGGCTGCGGACTTTCGCGACAGCGGAGACCCCGAACCTGCCGCTCCGCTCCCTGTTGAACACACCCAACGAGCCCATCAACCTGCGCTTCCGCGCGAGTGTCGGCTGGCAATACCGTGGCTGGGGCGCCCAGGTCGCCGCCAATTTCACCAACAGCTACCTCGACAACCTGAGCATGCCGCAACGTCGCGTGGCCTCCTGGACGACCATCGACGTACAGCTCGGATATGATTTCCCCAACGATGCAACTTCCCTGCTACGAGGGCTGCGCGTCACGCTGGACGCCCGTAACGTCTTCAACGCCAATCCGCCGTTCCTGAACAACCAGCTGACCGACATCGGCTACGACCAGGAGAACGCCAACCCGTACGGCAGGCAGCTCAGCCTGCAGCTGCGGAAGAGGTGGTGAGCCAGCTTCTCAGCCACGCCTCGGTACAGAGGTGCTCCTGCAGGATCTCGCTGTACTGGAAGTCCGCCGGCGAGCGATCGCGAGTCAGGTAGCGCTCCAGGACTTCGCGATTCAACAACCCCTGCTGCACCATCAGCCCATCCAGGAGCAGCTCGCGTACGAACTCGAGGTTCGCATCCAGTATGTTGCGTACGTGCTGATCCGCGCGGCCCTTGGCCTTACGCTTCACGATCTCGTCCGGCAGGTCGCCCGCAAAGGCCCGGCGCGCCAGCGCGCGATCGATCCCACTCGTGATGAGCAGGTAGGTCGGAAGCCTCAGACACAGCTCCACCAGTGGTTGCGACAGTAGAGGCAGGGTTCGCTCCGGGTAGGAGTTACTGCCGAATGCGCTGTAGAAAGCGGGTGGCAGCGCGACTGACATGACGTGCCACAGGATTCCTGGTGGCACTCCACGGGTGGCGGCGGGCGTCATCCACGGATGCGCGAAGCTCTCGTCCCCTTTGAGCCTGGCCACCAGCTCATTGTTGACGATCGTGCGGGCGAAGGGCTTGGCGAGCCCCGCCGGATCCCAGGGAGGCTCGAACAGCCGCGCACGCACCGCTTGCCACAAAAGGGGCCAGATGGATTTACGCGATACGCGCGCGGCGTCGATCGCCGTACCCAGGAGCCCCGCACGCAACCCGTGCTGGAAGAGATAGTCCGTCACGGCGAGCTCGGCGCGCGCCTGAAAAAACACCCCGTCGCCCCCGGCACCCGAAAACAGATTGTCAGCACCATAGCGCTGGGCCAACTCGCCTTCGTAGCGTCCGTGCTCGAGCTCATACATGTAGAACCAGGGACGGGGCGAGCGCCGCAGGCTCAGCAGATCCTGCAACCGCACGACGTGGGGATCGAGCTGACACTCCACCAGCTCCACGCCAGCCTGTCCGGCCATGAGACGGGCATAATGACGTTCGTCCTCGTTCGGCCCGCTGCCGAAGTAGTTCAGACAAACCAGGGCGGGCCGCGTGGGTGCGCTCGCCAGCGCGCTCAAAACGATGGAGGAGTCGAGCCCGCCGGAGAGGTTGTGGAGTATTCCCCCGGAGCCTGCGGCCCAGGTGCGCACACAACCGATCGTGGTGGCCCGCAACGAGGCCACCGCCTCTTCGCACGACTCGATCGGAGCGCTGCGCGCAATGTTGATCGGATCCCACTGCATCGAGCGCTCCAGGCTTCCGGATGAGCAGCGCAGCCGTTCCCCCGGCTGCACCTCGGAAACCTCGTTCAGGGCGGTTGCCCTGACCTGCAGACCCGGGTAAGCGACGAAAGCGGCGATGTAGTTCCAGTTGACCGTGAGCCGCACAGCCTGCAGGGCGTGACAGTCCGCGATATCGGAACAGACGATGGCCACGCCCTCATGAACGACCAGCCAACAGGGAAACCCGCCCGAAGGGTCACGTAACACCCAGACTTCACCGGTGTGGCTGTTGCGTACGATCGCCACGTACCGGCCCCAATACCGTTCCAACAGGCGGCAACCACCGCTGGCGACGATCTGCGCGCTCTCGGCATTATCGAACGCGACACGGGCCGCGGACGGCGGGTCGTCGATGTGGCGGTTGAAAATTTTCCCGAAGACGGCGCCCGCGGAATGAGCGAGCGGCAGAATATCGCTCGAGCCCGGATGCTGCCCCGAGTGAAAGAGCGTGATCCCGGGCTCACTCAGAGGCCGAGCCCACCGGGACTCACGCGTGAGCCGCTCCGTCAGGGTAATCGCCGCCATCCCGGAACGCTCGTCGCCTGGATTCCAGATCAGCGCCAGATAGCGGTACATGAGGACGAAACCTCACACCACCATGATGGGGACGTAAGTGCTCACGTGCTCCACGGTGTCGTTGCAAACGACGCCCCGGGTCTGCACCCAACAGTGAGCGATGAAGGGGCGTGCGCGGACACCAAACACCCAATCCGGAAAGATTCCGTGCTGTGCCAGGAATTCGATGACCGCCAGCGAGTCGTGCAGACACTCCTCGCGCGATGAGAAGAGGAATACGCGTAGCCGGTCGAATGCATCCACGAGTTGCCGCATGCGTTCGAGATCCGACGGCTCACGGCCCACGTGCCGGGACTTCCGCCCGGCCACCCGATCGATCACGCGCTCGAAGCGCCAGAATCGCAATACAAATTTCGCCAGAACCGATGCGAAGACAAAGGCGACCACCGTACGCAGCCCCAATTTCGCGCGACCGACATCTGTCGTACGGATGAGCTCCGTTTCCGGCGTGGGCGCCACGACAGGCGTGGCCTCCTTGCGAGGTGGTTCGGAGGCACCCGAGTCAGCCTGGCCTTCCAACAGCCAACCCCGCCGCACCAGAGGCGCGGCGACCTCCGCGGTCGCTTGTTCGGTGCTGACAGACCCCTGCGGCGGGGGTGGCGCGGGCCAGCCTGGCAAAACCGCGCCCAGAGGCGCTGTTTTCGCGGCCTCGAGAGCGAAGTAGCGATCCTGCTTCAGGTCCAGAACGACAATGAATTCCTCGTCCCGGCACACGAACACGTGCCTGGCGAGCCCGTACCGAGCCATTCGACCCCCATTGCCCGTCTTTTTTCTGTCGCGCACGCCCGTCCGCGCCGGGATGGCGGATCCTCCGGCGACGACGGGCGTGGGCTTTAGAAGACGATCAGAACAGGAACCAGTTGAACGGCGGACTACCGGACTCCAGGAAGACGAGCAGGATACCGCCCTTGGTGCGTTCCGATGCCCGGCCGCAGTCGATGATCTCCACCGCGTCCTCTGCCCGCACTCTCGATTCGCCCTGCTCCACTTTCAGCGCGCTCATGATCTTCTCCTACAGTGATGTCGAACCCAACGTAGCGAAGCAATCGTGTACGCGGTTCTTCAACGCGCTCCTTGTCAGGCTCGGATTCGACGGGATGCTACGGATCGGTCGGTGTTTTAAAGCTGCGCCTTGCGGAAACGCACGTCAAGCCCCCCTGATGTTATGTCGTTAGGAGGGACCTGACGCGCGCGCGCCGGATGCTGGAGGCACAATTGGACCTTGGCCCAATGTGCCCAACAACAGAAATCTCAGGCGACCCGGCGCAGTCTGCGGCGGCGGAAATCGCTGATGATTTCCCGGGCGGCGTTATGTCCGGGAGCGCCCGTCACGCCCCCACCGGGATGCGTGCCGGCACCACACATGTACAACCCGTGCAGCGGCCCGCGATAGTTTCCATAACCCAGCATGGGGCGCGCCGAGAACATCTGATCGAGGCTCAGGGCGCCGTGAAAGATGTCGCCGCCGATCAGCCCGAAGGTGCGCTCCAGATCCAACGGGCTCTTGATCTGGCGCCCGAGGACGGCCGCCTTGAAGTTGGGAGCGTAGTGGTTGACGGTGTCGATCATGAGATCCGCCACCGTCTCGCGGTGCGTATCCCAGGACTCGCCATTGGGCAACTGCGGCGCGACGTGCTGGCAGAAAAGGCTGGCCACGTGTTGTCCGGGCGGCGCCAGACTGTCGTCCAGCGTCGAGGGAATCACCACCTCGACAATGGGTTGCCGCGACCAGCCGCCCGAGCGCGCGTCGAAGTAGGCCTTCTCCATATAGGCCAGCGTCGGCGCGATGATGATGCCGGCGGTGTGATGGTCGGCGACGGCCTTGCCGGGCAGACAGGTGAAATCGGGCAACTCGGCCAGTGCGACGTTCATGCGGAAGGTGCCCGAGCCGCAGCGCCAGCGGGTGATGCGCTCGCGGAACTCCTCAGGCAGTGCCTCCGCGGCCAGCAGTTTCAGGTACAGCAGCTTCGGGTTCAGGTTGGAAATGACGGCCGCCGCACGAATCGTTTCCCCGCCCTCGGTGATGACCCCGACCGCCCGATCGCCCTCGACGATCACTTCGCGCACCGGAGTGGAAACGCGGATCACCGCTCCCCGGGCTTGCGCGGACCGGGCCATCGCCTGCGTGATCGCGCCCATACCGCCGATGGCGTGACCCCAGGCACCTTTCTTACCGTTGACCTCTCCGAACACATGATGGAGCAGGACGTACGCGGAGCCGGGCGTATAGGGGCTCGCGTAGTTACCGACGATGCCGTCGAAACCATAAGCGGCCTTGATCGGATCACTTTCGAACCAGCCATCGAGATAGTCACCGGCGGAGGTCGCGAACAAGCTGAGCAGCTCGCGACGCATGCTCATGTCGAGCTTGCGCAGCCGCCCACCTACCTGCGCGGCCCGCAGCAATTCCGGGAGCGCCGTGCGCCAGCTGCCCTCGATGGCATTCGGGGGTGTCTCCAGCACCAGGTCGCGCAACACATCCGCCACCACGCCGAGCCGCTCGCCATAGTCCTCGAGCCTGGCCGCATCCTTGGCGGAGAATTTCGCCACCTCGGCGGCGGTTCTGCCCTCGCCTACCAGCAGGTAGCGCCCATCGGCCGTCGGCAGGAAGTTCGATACCCTGCGCTCGACCACCCGCAGGCCATATTTCGGCAGCTCCAGATCGCGGATGACCTTCGGGTTGAGCAGCGATACGGTGTAGGCGGCCACGGAGTTGCGGAACCCGGGGTGAAACTCTTCCGTCACGGCCGCGCCGCCCACGACAGAGCGCTGTTCGAGCACCGTCACCTTCAGGCCCGCCGCCGCCAGGTAGGCAGCGCAGACCAGCCCATTGTGGCCGCCACCGATGATCAGAGCATCGGTACTCGCCGTGTTATTCATGATTCCAACCTCGCGGCGGCGCCCGCAACAGGCGGCTTTCAGGAATCAGACTCCGCATCCGCCGCCCGAAACCGCGCAATGACACCTCCCCCTCGCTCAACGGCCCCACGGTATAGCTGCTCGAGGCCATGCCGGTCTGTACGCGCTCGATCAACGCCTTGTCCTCGATGCTCACACGGCGATTGATGCGCCAGTTCAGATAGCGCGCCGCTCGCATCTCGCGCCGCGAGTCGGGGTGAACATAGGCAATCTCCCGGATCAGCGTCTCGGTGGGCGACACCGGCAGGAATTGCATGAAATCGATCTGGTCGGGGTAGATGTCGAACGCGATGTTGGGCCAGAGTTTGAAGTACGTCCATTGCCGCTGCCGCGCGGGCGGCAGGTGCGGCACCTGCGGCAGATGGCGTTGATACAGTCGCTCCGACCAGTTGCTCGACGGCTCCTCGCGCAGTGAGCCCCACATCTTGTCGATCCAGGGCTGCGCCTCCACACCGTAACTACGGCCGAACAGGCGCGTCAGGCCAGGGTGTGCCACGGTGATGTGCAACCCGTCCGAATAGTTGTCGCCGACGTTCTTCCAGTTCACCTGGCGCGGACGCAACGTAACACGTCCCTGCGGCACCAACTCCTCCATGCGATAAAGGGCCAGCTCATCGGCATAGGGCGCGGCCATTTCGCTCACGCTGGGCAACCCCGGCTCCAGGCGCACGAAAATGAAGCCCATGAAGACTTCCAGGTCCAGCGGAACGAGACCGTGCCGAGTGGCGTCGAGCGTCGGGAAGGCTTGCCGGTCAGGCACGCCGACCAACCGGCCGTCGAGGGCATAGGTCCATGCGTGATATGGACAGGTGATGCGCCGACCACAGTGACCCTTCGCGCCATCGAGCAGACGCGCGGCGCGGTGACGGCACACGTTGTGGAACGCACGCAGCTCGTTGTCATCTCCCCGTAACACAACGAGCGATTCGCCCAGGAATTCGAGCGAATGAAAGTCGCCGGTCCGCGGCACGTCGCTCACGTGGCACACCACCTGCCAACTCTTGCGGAAAATCGCGCTCTGCTCGCGCTCGAAGAATTCCGGATCGTGGTAGATCCAGGCCGGCAGACTGTGATTGTCCTCTTCGGCCGTGGCGTCCGCCGCGGTCGCGGAGTGCAGTTTTCCCAGGCGGGTGGCAGCGTTCATGGGGGTTCTTCCCGGCGGGTCGTTATTGGACGATCGTACAATAGCGTACGGAAGTGGGTCAAACTGCCTCACCCGTGCAGGCACCAGTGGATCAGACTGTCCCACTTGTGCACGAGCTCGTTTCTCCAGCGAACAACAGTAGCGGAAATTTCCGGTTGGTCCGTCACCTAGCACAGGAGCCCTAGAAATTTCCGAGCTCATCCTTGCAGCGCCTACCCGAAGCCGCCGAAACCGAGACGCAGGCCGCCACGTGGCTGGCCCGCCTGGAAGCGGGCGCCTCGGCGGCCACGATGGCGCAGTGGCGCCAGTGGATGAGCGACGACGCCCGTCATCAGGCGGCCTATGTCCGCATCGAAAACGCCTGGCGCCAGACCGACTGCCTCAAGCGGCTCCGGCCACTCGACGGTACCGTAGATCCGGATGTGCTCGCCACGTTCCCCGGCCTGCAGCCCGCGATACATCCCCGGGCGGGCGCCCCCTTCCGACCGAAGATAGCGGGTCTGGCGCTCGCGGCCTTGGTGGGCGTCACGACCGTGGCGTTCGCGATCTGGTTTAACGCGGCGAAACCGGACCCCGGTTTGCGCCGGACGGACCTGGGTGGATTCGAGCGAGCGACGCTGCCCGACGGCAGTACCGTCCTACTCAACACAAACAGTGAGATCCGCGTGCATTTCAGCCGGAAGCTGCGCGAGATCATCCTGACTCGCGGAGAGGCTCTGTTCACGGTGGCTCGCGCGGAGGGCCGGCCATTCGCCGTCACCGCAGGCCAGACTACCGTACACGCCCTCGGCACGACATTCGTGGTTCGTCTGCGCCCCGACGAACAGACCGAGGTCATCGTCACTCGGGGAAGAGTGGCGGTCGCCCCCGACTCCACGGCCGCGCGCCTGCTGTTGAATGAGGGCGATGACGCCAGAATCGATGCACAGGGTCTGGCCGCCACGGGCCGGCTCGATGCGAGCGGCCTCGATCACCGGCTCGCCTGGACCCGGGGCCAGATCTGGCTCGATCAGAACACGCTTGCCGAAGCCGTCGCCGAGTTCAATCGCTACAACCGACGCAAGCTCGTCCTGGCCGATCCGGGCCTGGCCAATCTGCGTGTGGGTGGCTCCTTCGCCGCTACGGATCCGAAAGCCTTCAGCGCGGCCCTCGAGCGCGTGTTTGGTATTCGCGCGTCGTTGGCGCAGGACCCATCCGGGGCTCCCGCCATCCAACTTCTCGCGCCGGTCAGTGCGACCAGTCGCTGATCGTCGAGAGAATATCGGCGATATCCTTGCGCACTTTCGGCGAGGCAACCTCGAAGCAGCGCCAGTTCATGACTTCGGGTAGCGGCGTCTCGAAGAGATCGGGTGCGATCTCGCGATACTTGCGTACCGAATGCTCCAGGGAAGTCGCATCGACGCCCAGGCGGCGCGCGGCTTCCTCGACACTCGCAACACCATCCCGAGTGACGATCCAGGCGATGAGCGCCCGGGCCATCCACACTCTCGAGCGATCGACGGTCTCCCGGGACAACTTCGCCTCGACCGCCTCCGCGATCATGCCCGGTGCCGTCTGTGTCTTCGGCTCGGCTCCCGCGCCCTGGGATTCGCTGCTGGCGCTTCGCCGCAGCAGCGGGGCCAACGTGTCCTTCGTGAGCCAGGGCAGGTTCTCGAGTCCGCCGTAGGCGCGGACGCTGCTCCACGGGTAGGTCGAGCTGTCCTCGGCCAGATCCAACATCACGGGACGCACGTGCATCGAGCGCACGATGTCCACGAGCTCGGACTGCGTCTCCGGCTGATAACAGACGTGCGCATCCGAAAAGAGCGTGCCGTTACGAGCCAGGCGACCGCCGACGGCGGTGCTGTAGGTTGTCGCGATCTTGCGGATGAAACGCTCGGGCGCCACCGTGCCCGTTTCCGCCATCAGCTCGATCTCGTTGTTCAGCCAACAGTGGGCGTGTACGCGCACGCGCAGATCGGCGATGACAGCGGCGACGATGTCGTTGAGTTTGCGCCGATCCTCGTCATGACCGAAGACACTCTTGCCGTTGGCACTGAACAACAGCAGGAAGTGGAAGCCCAGACGGGAGTGGGCCCGGGATGGGCCAGCCGATTTCCGTGGCACTTTCATCTGCTCCTCCGTGAAACATGTCTTCCTGCCAGACAACCGCCAGTGTCGCGCCAAGTGACGGTCCTAGCAAGCTATCGATGTCCACCGAGGGAAGTTTGCCCGCCTGGCGCGCGCTCGCGCTTGTTCCTAAAGCGGAACACGAGGTTTGCGGACAAATC
>DAITMW010000018.1:15946-26244 GCA_036834945.1 Steroidobacteraceae bacterium | reverse complement strand
CCGGGCATTCCGCGCGGCGCATGGGTTTTGCCATGCAGCCACTCGGTAAAGGCCCAGTTTTTCAAGGCACAAGCGCGCGCCAGCTTCACGAGCTCACCCGCGGCCTGCTGTCTGCGGCCGCGCGCTACGAGCGCGGCAATCCAGAAGCCGCCGACCATCGGCCAGATCCCACCGTTGTGATACTGCCATGCGAGATTCTGCCGATGGCGCGCCATGTAAGGCCGCCACAGGGTGCTCGCCCGTTTGATGGGACGGGTCACGGCACGCACCGGGTAGGGATCGTGAGCGCGCGAGCTCGTGAGGGCGTCGAGCGTTCGCCGGCCGGCCCGCTCGTCGGCGAGCCCGAGCAGGACCGCCAGCACGTTGCCGAAAACATCGCCCTCCTCGCCGAAGAACGCGAAGTTGACGAAACTAAGATACAAGTCTCCCGCGTCGCGCCGCTGGCGCGCAACGCGCAGCACGTAGTCATTCAACAACCGTGCGCGCCGATACTCCGCGAGCCCCGCGGAGAACGGATGGAACAACCCGTTGAAATTGTCCAGCGTCTGCGCCGCATGCTGCAGTCCGTACAACTTCTTCACGAAATACCAGAGCGTGTTCGTGTAGAGCACGAATCCCGAGCGCGGCATGATGTCGGCCCAGTCGCTGGCCTCGTTCTGCTGCAAGAGGAAGAAGCGCTGGTGCTCTTGCGCCAACAGCCACTGCAAGGCGAGCCGGATGCGGCCCGCGTAACGCTTGCGCAACCCGCCGCCGCGAGCGCGTGTGGGAGTGCGTGAGTCGAGAAATGCCAGGGCGATGAGCCACCACAACGTGGAATCGATGCAACCGAGATACCAGAAGTCGGCCTCGCTGCGCTGGAGGTCGACAAACTTGGGAATCTGGCCGTTGGGTGCCTGGTGCTCAGCCAGCGTGTGCAGGCCGGTCGCCGCCTCCTGCTCCAGCAGTTTGTCGCCGGAGAGCGCCATTCCCAGGGCACACACTGCCGCATCGCGGCCGAAGATTGCGGTGTAGCCGCGCAGGTCCGCGCGCTTCCCCGGCGTGGCCGCGAGGATTCCTCCGGGTGAGAGATTGCGCCGAAGCAGCTCGACGGAGCGTGCATGGCAGGTTTCAAGAAGCATGGAACGCATAGGGGTGGCATGATAGCGACGGGGAACCCATCACATCACGTCGAGTCGTATCGCTTGCTTGGAAGTATGGACATTGCCCACCTGATCCAGACATCCGTGGCGCCGGTCTTTCTATTGTCGGGCGTCGCGGCGACGCTCGGTGTGTTGACGAACCGGCTGGCGCGCGCGGTGGATCGGGCACGCTCTCTCGAGGCGAGCCTGGAGAATCACACGGCTGATCGCGAGCACCTCCTCTATGACCTGGAAGTGCTGGCCCGCCGCGCGCGCTACTTGAACGCGGCGATCTCCCTGTGCGTGGTCTCCGCTGTCATGGTGGCGCTGGTGGTGGTCACCCTGTTCGCGAATGCTTTCTTCGAAGCAGGTCTGGCACTGACGATTGCATTGCTGTTCGTCGGAGCGATGCTGCTGCTCACGGGGGCCTTCGTCGCGTTTTTCATCGAGGTCCGGCTGGCGACCGCGGCATTGCGAATAGGCTTGCCGCGCGACGGAGGCTTCTGAAACGCCTGCCAAGGCGCCGCCACCCCTTGAATGCCGCCCGCCACGCCCTCACGTGGTGCATCCCTGGGGCTCGTTCTGCTGTCAAATCAGTGACTTGTATCGCCTTTAAAGTCCGGGCAGCGACCCCCTCAATCTGATACCCTGCGCGGCCCCCAACCCAAGTGACCTATGAACCGCCCGATCCGCAATATCGCCATCATCGCGCACGTCGACCACGGTAAGACGACTCTCGTCGACTGCCTGTTGAAGCAGTCCGGTACGTTCGCCGCCCACGAGAAGATGGGCGAGCGCATCATGGACTCGAACGACATCGAGAAAGAGCGCGGCATCACCATCCTGGCGAAGAACTGCGCCATCGAGTACGGCGGTACGCGTATCAACATCGTCGACACGCCTGGACACGCCGACTTCGGCGGCGAGGTCGAGCGCGTCCTGTCGATGGTCGACGGCGTGCTGCTGCTGGTCGATGCGGTCGAGGGGCCGATGCCGCAGACGCGCTTCGTCACCCGTAAAGCGTTGGCGCTGGGCCTCAAGGCCATCGTGGTGGTGAACAAGATCGACCGCCCGGGCGCCCGTCCCGGCTGGGTGATCGACCAGACATTCGAGCTGTTCGACAAGCTGGGCGCGAGCGATGAGCAGCTCGACTTCCCGGTGATCTACGCCTCGGCTCTGCAGGGTTGGGCGAGCACCGATCACACCGAGCGCCGCCCCGACATGTCGGCCCTCTTCGAGGCCGTGTTGGCACATGTTCCGCCGCCGGCCGCGCAGGTGGACAAGCCCCTGCAGCTGCAGATCTCCACACTCGACTACAACTCATACGTCGGCCGCATCGGCATCGGCCGTATCCGGCGCGGCTCGATCCGCCCCGGGCAACAGGTTGCCCTGCGCTATGGCGAGGAGGATCGGGGACTCTCGAAGATCGGCCAGGTCCTGACATTCACCGGGTTGGCACGTGCCCCCGTCGACGAGGCCTCCGCGGGTGACATCGTCGCCGTCACCGGTATCGAGGAAGTGAACATCGGACTGACGGTGTGTGATCCGGAGGCCGCCGAGGGCCTGCCGCCGATCCGCGTCGACGAGCCGACCCTGGCCATGAACTTCCAGGTCAACACCTCACCGCTCGCCGGCCGCGAAGGCAAATACGTGACGAGCCGGCAGCTGCGCGAGCGCCTGCAACGGGAGCTGCAGAGCAACGTCGCCCTGCGTGTCGAAGACACGGATGAGCCCGATGTCATGCGCGTCTCCGGTCGCGGCGAGCTCCACCTGACCATTCTGATCGAGAACATGCGTCGCGAGGGCTACGAGCTCGCCGTATCCCGGCCGCAGGTGCTGACGAAAGTCGTCGACGGCGAAGTTCACGAGCCTTACGAGGCGCTCACGGTGGACATCGACGAAGCCAACCAGGGCGCCGTCATGGAGGCGCTCGGCACACGCCGGGCGGAGCTCAGTGACATGGCGATCGGCAACGGCCGGGCGCGTCTGGAATACCGCGTCCCCGCCAGGGGGTTGATCGGATTCCAGGGCGAGTTCATGACACTCACCCGCGGCACCGGGTTGATGAGTCACATCTTCGACGGCTTCGCGGCGGTGAAAGGCGAGATTCCCGACCGGCACAACGGCGTGCTCGTCAGTAACGAGAACGGCGAAGCGGTGGCCTACGCCCTCTTCAACCTCCAGGAGCGCGGGCGCATGTTCGTGAGCCCGGGCGAAAAACTGTACGAAGGCATGATCATCGGCATTCACAGCCGTGAGAACGACCTGGTCGTGAACCCGATCAAGACCAAGAAGCTCACGAACATCCGTGCCGCGGGCAAGGATGATGCGATCCTCCTGACCCCGCCGATCCAGCTCACGCTCGAATACGCGGTGGAGTTCATCGCCGACGACGAGCTCGTGGAGGTGACGCCGGTGTCGATCCGCATCCGCAAGCGTTTCCTCAAGGAAACCGACCGCAAGCGGACCTCGCGCCAGGGAGCGGCCGCGCTGACGGCCTGACGCCCGCGATGCTACGATGGCCTCCCAACACAACACCAAATAGGGAGGCCATATGGCCGGAAAACTTCGGGCTGCCGCCGGAAGTGCTGGCGCTGTTGTCCTGACCTTCGTCGCGAGCGTGGCGCTTGCGGATGTGACGGTCGAGCAGCGCATCTCGGTCGAGGGAACCGGCCTGATGAGTGCCGGCAACATGTCGGGAACGACAAAAACCGTCATCTCCGGAGAGCGCTCCAGGACCGACTCCGACATCCAGCTACAGTCGCGCATCGTACGCATGCTGGCGCATCGCGCCGTCGGTCCGACCGCCGAAATCGTCCGCCTCGACCAGGATCGGATCGATCGCCTGGACATCTCCCGCAAGCAATACACCGAGACGACTTTCGAGGAGATGAAGGCCCGCCTGCAGAAAGCCCTCGACAAGGCCAAGGACAGTCAGGATCAGGCGCGGGAAAGCCCCAAGCCCATGGATGAATCCAAGTGCGAGTGGCTCGAGCCGAAGGCCAACGTGAAGCGCACGGGCGAGAAGGCCACGTACGCCGGCTTCGAGGCCGAGCGGCTGACCATCGTGGCCTCGCAGCCCTGCAAGGACAAGGAAACAGGAGCGATTTGCGAAGTCGCCCTGGCCCTGGACGAATGGCTCGCGCCCAAGTTCACCGCGCGCGAGGAAGAAGAAAAGTTTCATCGCGCGTACGCGCAGAAGATCGGACTCGACATGACTTCGGGACGTGGCCCCTTCGGCGGCGGTGACATCAATCAACGCGCGCAGTCCATGTTCGGCCGCTACAACGGCATCTGGACCGAGATCATCAACAAGACCAAGGACGTCAAGGGCTACCCGGTCAGGATGAGCTTCTCGTTCGCTTTCGGCGGCGCCCAGTGCAAGAACGGCCAGGCGCAACAACAACAAAGCTCCGACGAGGAGTCCGGTGGCGGTGGCGGCCTGGCCGGCCAGGTGGCCGGCAAGCTGGGCTCGCTGTTCCACAAGAAGAAGGACGATTCACAGAGCAATGCGGCCGCGCAGCCGGGCCAGCCCGCCGCCACCGCGTTGCCCGACGGGCTCGTGCCGATCATCACCATGACCTCCGAGCTGGTCTCGGTGTCGACCGACAATGTGAGCGCCGCGGTGTTTGATATACCGCCCGACTTCAAAAGAGTCGAACGCCAGAACGACTGACATTACGGGCTAGCCGCCAAAAACGACGCTTTTTGGCGGCGGTCTACGGAGTAATGTCCGCCAAGAGCGCCGCAGGCGACTTTTGGCCGAATGAACTTATGGGCCGACCTGGCCCCTGACACCTTGAATGCCGATGAATTGCAGGAACTCCGCGCGGGTGCGCGCGTCCTCGCGGAAGCTGCCGGTCATACGGCTCGTGATCATCGACACGCCTCGCTTGTGGACGCCACGAGTCGTCATGCACTGATGCACGGCGTCGATCACGACACCGGCGCCACGAGGCTTGAGAACGTCGGCGATGCAATTTGCGATCTGCGCTGTCAGCTTCTCCTGCACCTGGAAGCGCCGCGCGTAGCCGTCGACGACGCGCGCGAGCTTGCTGATGCCCACCACTTTGTTGGTTGGAAGATAGCCCACGTGCACTCGCCCGATGATGGGCGCCATGTGGTGCTCGCAGTGCGATTCGAAGGAAATGTCCCGCAACACCACCATCTCGTCGTAGCCGCCCACTTCCTCGAAGGTGCGGCGCAGGTACTCGGCCGGGTCGTTCTCGTAGCCCGAGAACCAGTCCTTATAGGCGTTCACGACGCGCTTGGGCGTCTCCAGCAGACCTTCGCGCTCCGGGTCGTCACCGGCCCAACGCAACAGGGTACGAACCGCCTCTTCGGCGTCCTCACGGGACACCGCTGTTCTTGTTTTTTCAGCCATTCGTTGCGCCTCGCGCACCATTTCCAGGCGTTTTAGCGTAACACAGCCGTCAACTCACCGGGTTCAGGCGCCGCAGCCGGGGCACTTCCGCGGCCGGCACGCGGGTGCCGCGCAGCTGCCACAGGATGTTGCGACAGGCCTCGGGAGCCAGCGGCGGGCTCACCAGGAAGCCCTGGCCGCATTCGCAGCCGAGCTTACGCAGGCAATCGAGCTGTGCTTCGGACTCGATACCCTCAGCCACCAGCATCAGGCCCAGGCTCTTGGCCACGGCGACGATGGCGCGCACGATGGCGGCGTCGTTGCCGTTCGCCACCATATCGCGCACGAAGGCCCGATCGATCTTGAGACTGTCGATGGGCAGATGCTTGAGGTAGCTCAGGCTCGAATAGCCGGTACCGAAGTCGTCTATGAGGATGCGCGAGCCCAGGTTGCGCAGTGCCTGCAGCGCTCCCAACTGTTGCTGGGAGTTCTGCATCGCCGCGCTTTCGGTGATCTCGAAATGAATCAGGCTCGCGTCGATGCCGAGCTCCTGCGCCAGCACCGCGACCCGGCTCGCCAGCGGCGTATTCTCGAACTGGCGCACCGAGATGTTGACGGATATGGGCACGAGCGGCACGCGCTGCCGCTGCCACTCACTCAGCTGCAGGCACACCTGGCGCAACACGTAGTCACCGATCTCGATGATGAGGTTGCTCTGCTCGGCGATCGGAATGAAGCGCGACGGCGGAATGAAGCTCCCCGAAGCCGTGCGCCAGCGGATGAGGGCTTCGAGGCTCACGGTCCGCAAGGTCTGCAGATCGAAGCAGGGTTGGTACTCGACGGTCAGCTCGTTGTTGTCGAGGGCCTGGTGCAGCGCCCGTTCGAGCTCGACCCGCTCGCGCAGACGGGCATTCATCTCCGGCGTGTAGAACTGGTGATTGCCGCGGCCTCGATCCTTGGCCGCGTGCAACGCGATGTCCGCGTGTTTGAGCAACTGCTCGGGGTCGGCGCCATCCTCCGGGTACACGCTGATGCCGATGCTCGGAGCGACTGACAAGGTCACCCCTTCGATCTCGAGCGGAACCGAGAGTGCCGCACGCACGCGCTCGGCGATCGAGTCGACGACCGCAGCACTGGGAAGCATCGTGGCGACGACCACGAACTCATCGCCGCCCATGCGTACCAGCACGTCGTGCGAGGCGATCGACCGACGTAAGCGATCCGCCACGGCTGTCAGCAACTTGTCGCCAATGCCGTGACCGAGTGAGTCGTTGACGTTCTTGAAATGATCCAGGTCGAGATTCAACAAGGCGAGCCGCGAGCGCTCGCGCTCGGCGCGCGCCAACAGGCGCGGCAGAAATTTATTCAGGTACACGCGGTTCGGCAGACCGGTGAGCGCATCACGGCGCGCGAGTCGCGAGATCTTTCGCTGGTGATCGAGCCATTGCCGCTGCGCCGCCGCGCGGTTGCGCCAGCTGCGATTCAACATGGAGACCAACAGGATGACGACCAGAGCGAACCCGACCAGAAGTGCTGCCACGACCCACGTGATGGTGTGCCTGGCGATCTGCAGCGCATCGCGCGACACCGTGGTCGACAGCACCAGGAGAGGCCGATTCCGCGCATCCCGCAACAACTCGTGGCTGGCGAGAGTAGCCGGGTCCCCGGTTTGAATCAGAATATCGGAACCTTGATCGATCGAGTCGAGCCACGCGCCTACCGCGAAGGGCACGCTGAGCAATGGCTTGCCCGCCTGGTCGAGCATCGTAGCGCGCACCGGAGACTGACTCGTCTGTCGCAAGCGCTCGATCAGCGCGTTGTCAACATAACGACCGAATACGAGCGTGCCCGTGCTCACCGATGGCTGCAATTCGAGGGAAACAGGCCGCACCGCGACCGCCATCGCCCCGCCCGGGACGCGCACCAGTTGTGCCGGCCGCTGCCGGTGCTCGGTCGCCGTTCGAATCAGCGCGTCATAACTCTTCAGACTGGCCAGCGTCCGCGGATTGATCGGCAGCAGGGTACCGTCGGGAGCCTCGGTGGACAGATCGACGACGGTGCGCCCGACATCATCGATGACCCACGCGATGTCGACATGAATGTTGTCGAGACCGCGGCGCGAGAAGAAATGATCGAGCAGGCGCGGATTGGCGCCGGCTTTGACGAAATCGTAGAAGTCGTCCCAGAGCGCGTAATCCTCGGTCGCCACGTCCAGCTGGCGCAGGTCCGCCTGCAATGCCTGGCGCACCCGCTCGACACTCTGCCGGGCCTCATCGGCCTCGAGACGGGCGAAACTGTGGCTCAGTACGGTTCTGGCGGTGTAGAACACACCGGCCACCAAGGCCACCGCGACCACCGAGGCGGCGAGAAGTATCTGCTTGCGCAATCGACATCCGCCCCAAGCGGCATTCGCAATTTACGGGAATCAGTTTCCCATGAACTGTTTCGGCAGACGTCACGGCCAGCGCACACGAGCCGCGTGATCCATGTCGCAAATCACACTCACCACGGTGGAGAAATCTGCGGCGCAGCAGGCTGGATTGATGCAGTGCGCCTATCGCACACTCAACGCAACAGTTTTTCCATTCGGATGATGAGGGTGGACGGCTGGATTCCGAGCGCGCCGGCGAGCTTCATGAGAGTGGTGATGGTCGGCTGGCGAATACCGCGCTCCATCTGGCTGACGAAAGTGCGATCGACATCAGCGGCGAGCGCCAGCTCTTCCTGAGAAAGCTGGCGTGAAATGCGCTGTTCGCGCAACACCTGTCCGAATACCGTCGAGATTTGTTCTACACGCATGTCGAGGCCAAGTCCGCCGCGCGTGCGAACGATGATTCCCGTCCCTGTGGCTTTTGGTCCACGGGTTATATACTACAAAGCGAGGCGTACACATGACCGACGACGCACAGGAAGCATTCAGCCAGCGCATTCACGCTTGTCTGGACGACATCGACGCTATGCTCCCCGACCTCACCCGCCGCTATGACATGACGGTCATCATGAGTGCCATGGCGGAGCACGCAGGCTCGGCTCTGCAGATTCTGCGCCGCAAGAAGCTCTGCGATGACCAGCAGACCCGGCTCGCCATCGAGCACATCGAGCGGGCGGCATTCACTCCCCACGGCGCCGCGTAGCCCAAGACCGAGAGATCCCCCTCCCAGGAGTGAGCGACTCCTGTCAGACTCCGTGGCTGACGCTTGTCAGCCACGGAATTACTCCCATGCCTACGGCGGCGGAAACGGCCAATCTCGCCCTGTTCTGCGACTTCGAAAACATTGCGCTCGGCGTCCGTGATGCACGCTACGCGCAATTCGACATCACGCGCGTGCTCGAGCGGCTGTTGCTCAAGGGCTCCATCGTCGTGAAAAAGGCCTATTGCGACTGGGAACGCTACAAGGAATTCAAGGCTGGCATGCACCAGGCCGGCTTCGAGCTGATCGAGATCCCGCACGTCAAGCAATCCGGCAAGAATTCCGCCGACATCCGCATGGTCGTGGACGCGCTCGACCTGTGCTACACCAAGCCCCACGTCGACACTTTCGTCATCATCAGCGGCGACTCGGACTTCTCGCCCCTCGTGAGCAAGCTCCGTGAGAACAACAAGGGAGTCATCGGTGTAGGGGTGAAGAACTCCACCTCGGACCTGTTGATCGCCAACTGCGACGAATTCATCTACTACGACGACCTGGTCCGCGAGCAGGCGAAAACCCGCCGCGCTCCGCGTAAACGCGCGGCGCATCCAACGACCGCGTCCGCGGCCACGTCGACGCCGGACGAAGATAAGAAACACGAAGCGTTCGATCTCGTGCTGGCGACGATAGAGGCGTTGCTGGCGGAGCGAGGGGCGGAAGACAAGATCTGGGGGTCCATGGTGAAGCAGACCCTGAAGCGCCGCAGCCCCGGCTTCAACGAGTCGTACTACGGCTTCCGCTCGTTCAACAAGCTATTGGAAGAGGCCGCTCAGCGGCGTCTCATCGGGCTCGAGCGCGATGATAAGTCCGGGGGCTATGTGATTCACTCGCCGGCGGATGGCGGCGCCTGGCCAGCATCCGAGCATTGAGGTCCTCGATCGCCTCGCTGCCCGTGCGGACGCACAAGAAAGGCAGTAGTGC
Source organism: Steroidobacteraceae bacterium (assembly GCA_036834945.1). Taxonomy (GTDB): domain Bacteria; phylum Pseudomonadota; class Gammaproteobacteria; order Steroidobacterales; family Steroidobacteraceae; genus 13-2-20CM-66-19. The sequence goes on along the minus strand of DAITMW010000018.1, from coordinate 16,651 downwards.
GTGCAACAGGCAGGCGAGCCCGGCCAGGACCATCCGGCCACCGAAATAGGAAGCGTGCACCAGGTGCTCGCCGTAGGTTTCGCCTACGGACTGGGGGTGCTCGGTGAATAGCCGGTGGAGATCCATGCGAGCCATGCTACCCCTGAGCCCGGGCTACGCGGTTGCGAAGCCGTGGCAAAAAGAGGCGGGTTGCGCAACAATGTTTCGCACTACACCCCCAGCGCAGTACGAAATCTCATGGATAAGCTGGATCGCAAGATTTTGGAGCTGCTCCAGCAGAACGGCGAGCTGACGGCGGCGGAGATCGCCGACCGCGTCGGCCTCTCCAAGGCGCCCTGCTGGCGGCGGATCAAGAAGCTGCAAGAGGAAGGAGTCGTCAAGAAGACCGTGGCCCTGCTCGATGCACGCGCGCTGAATGTCGGCACCACCGTGTTCGTGATGCTCAAGACGGCGAAGCACCATGAGGCCTGGTTCGACAAGTTCGTGGCCGCCGTGCGCGACATTCCGGAGGTGACCGAGATCCACCGCATGAGCGGCGATGTCGACTACCTCATGCGCATCGTCGTTCCGGACATCGACGCCTATGACGTGGTCTACAAGCGGCTCATCTCGGCGGTGGAGTTCCTCGATGTCAGCGCGAGTTTCGCCCTCGAGACCATCAAGTACACGACCGCCCTGCCCTTGAGCTACGCGAAACTCGATTAG
>DAITMW010000018.1:0-15846 GCA_036834945.1 Steroidobacteraceae bacterium | reverse complement strand
CTTACAGGGACCGCAGGAAATTCAGCAGGTCCTGCTGCTGGGCGCTGCTGAGATTGTTGTAGTTGGCGATGACGCGGTTGGCCTCCGAGGGAGCGCTGCTGGAGCCCCAGTTCGACTGGCCGCGACCCCACCCGCCGCTGGAATGTGCCTCGATGGCCTGCACCAGGTCGTTGGTACGGCCGTCATGCAGGAAGAAGATGCGCTGACCGAGACCCCACAGCGGTGCCGTGCGGAACTCGTCGCCGGCGGCCGCACCCTGCTGGATGTTATCCGCCAGGCCCGGCCCCATGTGGTGCAGCGCGAGGTCTGAATACAGGGCAGCGGTCTGATTGGCGAGCGCCGCCACCGTCGTATTGGCCGTCTTCAACGCGGGCGTATGACACAGCGCGCAGCCGATGCTGCTGAAGGTCTTGCTGCCGTTGGCGATGGAGGTCGCGCCGCCGGGAATCGACGTCGACGGCGTCGGTGCCCCCAGGAAGCGCATGTACATCGCGAAATTCGTGATGTCACTGCTGAGATTGTCGGCCGCCACCGGGCTTGTCTTGCCGGTCACGTCGTTCGGGACCGTGTCGAACTGGCAGGTCGAGTTGAGATCGCGCTCCGTCTGGAACAGCTCGTTCGTGATGCCCTCCTCGACGTTGTAGGCCTCGCCGGAGAACAAGTACAGGGAGACGTTTTGCGCCTTCCAACCGAACCGGGCGATGCGCCCATCGTTATCATTTGTATTCAGGTGCCCGGAGATGCCGAGCGCCGCCTTCTGGTTTCCATTGGCCGCGAGGTTGGCCGTGAGCGTCGTGTCCGGAATGTTCTCGACGAGACCCAGGCCGTAGGTCGGAGTCGGGATGCGGAAAGACGCGTTACCACGTTGATTCTGCTGGTTGAAGTTCTCCTGCACGGCCGTGCAACCGGATGCGTCACCGGTGTCATCGACCCGCCCGCTGATGACGAACAGGGAATGCACGCCACCGTCGCGCTGGCCGTTGCTGGTGAACTTGAAGCGCACCTCGCGGATCGGGCCGTTGGTCGACAGGAATGACGGCACGACGTTCTTCGCGCCCATCGCGGTCGCCAGGGCAACCTGCGGATTCACCGCCGGCGAGGAGCCGCCGTGAGTTGGAAAGGCGTGGCAACCCACGCAACTATCGAGGTTGAAGCGCGGCCCGAGGCCATCCCCCACGTTCTCGATCTCCTTGAAAGCCTCCTGTCCTTCGAGAAACAGGGTGTTCTGGTCTGTCGTCAGACCCGGCACCGGGTTACCGGTGGTATCCGTGGCGCTCGCGGGCCTCACGCCCGGATCCTTGGCCGCGGCGCTCGCGGCCGCCACTCCCGCGGCCCAAGTCAACACTGTGAGCAAAACTGCGGCCGCAGCCGCCGAGATGTGCGATTTCATAACTCCCCTTCCCTCAGTACAGGCGCGCCTGTCAGAGCAAAGGCCATGCCTCACGTGCATGCGCATACAGGCCGTGTCAGCCAAACGCTTGAAAACGTGAAGAATAGTGAGTAGCGCCCGCGCGGCGCGCACGGAATCAACAGACCAACGTTGTCGCGAGGCGCGGACGGAAAGCTCTCGCCGCCGTCAAGTTGTTGATTCTCAACATGGAGGATTGTCGCGCGCCACCGACGCGGCGACCGGTTGGCGAAGCACCGGAAACGGTTTTTTTGCGGTTTTCGGCGGTTGGCATGGAACCGCCGCCGTGTTGTCTCACACCACCGACGAGACTGTGCTCAATGACTAGCTGACAGGCGCGTGCCACGTACGGAAGTCGCGGCCTTGCCGACCTTCGGCCCGGCGTGCGCGCTGGCATTTTCCGGCGGAGCATTCTCGGCGACGATCTCGGCGATGCGCTCCTTGATCTCGGTGTTGTCGATCTCGTAGATGCCCGTGCTCAGCACCGGCTCCTTGCGCGCCACCAACGCCAGCTGCGGACCCGAGTTGTCACGCACATCGACGCTGGCATGCGTCGAAAGGCCGATGCGCAACGGATGCGCGGCGAGATCGTGCGGGTCGAGCTCCACGCGCACCGGAACGCGTTGTACGACTTTGATCCAGTTGCCTGTTGCGTTCTGCGCCGGCAGCAGCGCGAATGCCGCCCCCGTACCCATCCCGAGCCCGGCGATCGTGCCCCGGTATTCGACGCTACCGCCATACAGGTCCGCCACGATCTTCACCGGCTGCCCGATCCGCATGCGATCCAACTGCACTTCCTTGAAGTTGGCTTCGACCCGGAGACGCTCCAGGGGCACGATGGAGAGCAACGGATTACCGGAGGAAGTGCGCTCGCCGAGCTGCGCGGCCCGCCGGGCGATATAGCCCGAGACAGGCGCATGGATCCTCGTACGGCGCAGCGCGAGCCACGCACGTTCCACTGCGACCGCCGCTGTCTGCACGTCGGGATTGTCCGAGACTCCCGTTTTGCCCAGAAGCGCCGTGCCGCCCGCGAGATTCTTCTCAGCGGCGATCAATGCCTGTTGGGCAGCAGCCAACGTATCCTGGGCGTGGGAGATCTCCTCTGCGGAAACGGCACCCGATTTACCCAGGCTCCTGCGTCGATCGAGGTCCGCCTGGGCGCGACTGAGATCCGCACGCCGCTGCGCGAGGACGGCACTCAATTCATCCCGGCTGGTAAACACAGTGCGCACCTGGCGCACCACCTTGGCAAGCTGATTTTCCGCTTCCTGCAAGGCGATCTTCGCGTCGGTGTCATCGAGCCTGATGAGCTCCTGACCCATCTGCACGAAGTCGGTTTCGTCCGCGCCGATGGCAACCACCGTACCGCTCACCTGCGAGCTGACATTGACGAGGTCGCCCGCGACGTAGGCATCATCGGTTTGCTCGTAGTGGCGCGCATAGAGCCACCAGTAGGCCGCCGCGACCAGGCCGACGACGACAAATGCCGCCGTGACGATCAATAGCCAGCGGGTGCGGCGCCGCTGCATCAAGTTGGCCCGCGGCGCAGGGGCGACCGAGCGGTCAGCGAGGGAATCCCCAGTGTGGGAGACCGTAGCGTCCATCGGATTATCTGGGCGACTGCGGAGTGCTGAGTGCCGTCGGGGGCGAATAGCCGCCCCCCAACGCACGAATGAGATCGGTGCTCACCGTGAGACGCCGCGACTGCAGCTCAGCCAGGATTGCCTGGGCCAGAAACACCTGGTTCTCCGTCGACAACACGCTCAGGTAGTTATCGAGACCCGCTGTGTAGCGCTCGCGCGTGAGCTCGTATGAGCGCCGCGCGGATTCCAGAGCCGCACCCGCATCGGCGGCTTCCTTCTCGTTCGCGTTCCAGTTGGACATGACGTCGGCGACTTCGTGAATCGCGTCGATGAGACTCTGGTTGTACTGGCCGACGGCCAGGTCGTATTGCGCTTGTTGGGCCTCGAGGGCGCCCCGCAGCGCGCCACGGTTGAACACCGGGAGGCTGAATGCCGGTCCACCGCCAACAATGGTGTCCGACGCATCGAACAGCTTGGAGAGACCAACCGCCTGGAGACCGGCGAAGGCAACCAGGTTCACGTTCGGATAGAACGCCGCCTCGCTCGCAGCGACTCCGCGAGCGGCCGACTCCACTCGCCACCGCGCAGCTTCCACATCCGGGCGACGGCCGAGGAGATCCACAGGCAACGCGGAGGGCAAGGCAATGTTGGCGGGCGCTGTCAGATGCGGCCGCGTCAGATCGAGCCCACGATCCGGGCCGACGCCGACCAGCGCCGCGAGAGCATTGCGCGTGGCTTCGATGCTCGCCTGAGTGGCGTCGACACTCGCCTGCACCAATTTAACGAGCGCCTCCGACTGCTTGACGCGCGCGGTATTCTCGAGCCCGGCACTAACGCGCTGCTGAGTGAGATCGAGAATGGAGCTCTCTTGTTCGAGGTTAGCCTTGGCGACGTCCAGAAATGCGTAAGAGAGGTCCAGTTGGAAGTACGCACGTGCGACTGCCACGGCGAGCGCGAGACGCGCGGCCGCCTTGTCCGCCTCCGCGGCTTGCACATTGGCGCGCGCCGAAGCCAACGCCTCCCGATTGCGTCCCCAGAAGTCGATGTCGTAGCTGAAATCGAGCGCCAGCTGTCCGCTGGTGACAAAACTGCCCGCATAAGGCGGCGGAACGAGACCGTGCTCGGGATATCTCTGGCTGGTGACCTGCGCATCGATCGTCGTCGTCGGCAAGCGCGCCCCTTTTGCCCGGGTCTCGACCGACTGGGCCGCGCGCAGGCGTGCCTCCGCGATCTCCAAGGACGGACTACCCATGAAAGACTCGCCGATCAGCGCGTCGAGTTGCGGATCGCCGTAACCGGTCCACCAGGCATCGGTAGGCCACGCCGTGGGGGTAACGGTCGCACCGGCCAGGGTTCTTTGCGCGATCAGATTCTGAGGTGCGATCGCCGGCGTCGCATTCCAATCGCCACGCGATACACAACCTGCAAGCGCCGTCAGCAACAGCGCGCCCGCGCCCAGCAGCGCGGGCCGCCAATAATCTCTTTTCATGACTTCACCGCTTGTCGTCCGTTCTCGATCATCCGTTCGAGAAGCTTTTTGAGGGTTTCGACTTCCGCGGGCGCGAATCCGGCCAGGTGGCTCGAGATCACGCGAACCGCGGCGGTCCGCAGCTGCGGCAGCAGCTCATTTCCGGAATCCGTGATGCGTAGGTAGACGACCCGGCGATCCTCCGTGCAGCGCTCCCGGCGCAACACCGCCTTCTCTTCCAGGCGATCCAGCATGCGGGTCATCGACCCTGTGTCGTAATGCATGGTGCGGCACAAGTCGGCAGCAGTGCTGGCCACGCCGTCGGCGACGTTCTTGAGCACGGCAAACTGCGCGCCCGTCAGGCCGAATGGCTCGAGCTCGGTATCCAGGCCCGTGAGGAGTGCAGAGCGGGCTCGTCCGATCAGGTGACCAACCGACATGTTGTCATCGGGCACCGCGGCGACCGGGGCGGGAGCTGCAGGGTTTTCGGCTGAGGGGTTCATGGGCGTTGCTTACGGTTCATGCGAAAGGTTAAATTACTGCCTGCACGACTACTGCCTGGGCAACTATCTTGCGCCGAATGGCGGATTTGTCAAGAACAGAAGACCCGATGGCGGCGGGAATCGTGAATAATTCGAGCTGCCAGCGGCGATGTCGCAGTGCAGCATTGATTTTGAAGGGGGACCGCCAGCCAATGGTTTTCAATATTGAGGAACTCATGGACGGGTCCCGGCTCAGTCCTTTGCACTGGAGAGTGCTGATCCTATGTGCGCTGGCGGCATTCCTGGACGGCTACGACGTAGCCGTCATGGCTTCCGCCACCCCTAGCGTGGCACAAGCATGGCACGTGAATCCCGGGGAACTGCGCTGGATCGTTACCGCCGCCGTCATCGGCATCGCGGCTTCCGCCCTGGTGGTGAGCCCTCTTGGCGACTACTTCGGACGGCGCACCGTGCTGCTCAGCTCGTTCGCGCTGGTAGGCGTATCCACGCTCCTGGGGTCGACGGCCCACAGCCCCAATGAGCTTTTCATGTGGCGACTGCTCACGGGCATTGGCCTGGGGGCTAGCCTGCCCAACGCGCTTGCCATGGGAGCCGAATACGCACCGGTCAAAATCCGGACCGCGCTCGTCGCCCTGCTCGCCTGCGGGATCTCTCTTGGGTCCGCGACCTCGGGACTCATAGCCCCGCCCATCCTGGAGCTTGGGGGTTGGCGCGCGCTCTTCGTCGTAGGGGGCTGTGTCGCCCTGCTCGCCTGGATCCCCTTGTTTGCCATGCCCGAGTCGTTGCGCTTTCTGACGGCACGCGGCCGCGATCCCGAAAGAATCGGCCGGCTGCTCGCGCGACTCAACAAAACTCACCGATACACCCCGGGCAACACCTACATCCTTCCGGAGAAAACGTCGGAGCGTAAGCTCTCGGTCGCGCAACTGCTGACACCCCGGCTGGCACCTGCGACCCTGTTGTTGTGGCTGGTGTTCTTTCTGAACCTCGGCCTGCTCTATCTCATGTCGACATGGCTGTCGACGCTGCTGAACGAGGGCGGCCTGCCGCTCCCGCAAGCGCTACGGATCGCCGCGATGTTCCAGATCGGCGGCGTGATCGGCGGCTTCGGGTTGGCGTGGCTGATGCAACGTTGGGGCCCCTTCCTGGTTCTCGCCGTCAGCTACACATTGACCGCGGGTGCGCTGGCGGTGCTTGGTACTCACGTAACCGAACCGTCTCTGTTGATCGTCCTCATCCTCATCACCGGCAACGGCATCAACGGCGGACAAGTTGCGTTGAACGCAGTCTCGGCAACTTTGTATCCGACCGCGGCCCGTGCCACCGGCGTGGGCTGGGCGCTCGGGGTCGGTCGGTTCGGTGCCATCGTGGGCCCGTTCGCCGCCGGAACCCTCATGGCGGCCGGGATCAACCTAGGCCACCTGTTCTGGCTCGCGATCATTCCAACGTTGGTGTGTGCCGTCGCGGTGACGCTCCTGCGCCTCGCGGTGAACCGCTCCGTGGATCGACCCGGGCAGGTCGTCAGTGCTTGAACACGTCCGCACCCATGGGCCGCAGATCCGGCTCCGCGGCATACCCCAGGTGGGCAAGACCAAAAATATCCTCCACCGTACGCAGTAGCGAATAGTGGTTGTAGGGCTCGGTCGAGACTGTGCCGGGCTTGATGTAGCGCGACAGCAGCACCGCGCCGATCCGGCCGCCACCCGGGCCGATCACCCCGGGTGGCCGGCGGGCGCTGGCCAGGGGCTTCTCATTGCAACACGCGGTGGCGCCCTCCGGTCCATTCCCTTCCGACTCGTCGAACGTGATGACGAGGAGCCCATCCTGTTTGAAAGCCGGTGAGGCTGTGATGAGCGGCACCCATTTGCGCAAGAACGCTTCGATGGCGGGGTACCCTCCCTCGGTGCCGTCGATGCATTGGGGATCGTGACCGTCGTTGCAGAGATTGGGCGTGATGAAGACGTAGTTGGGCGTCGTCTCGACCTTGCGCAGATCTTTCGGCAGCGCCTCCAGATTCACGACGTGGGCATCACAGCGTGCCTGGTCGTCGATGATGGAGTGGAAGTAGACGAAGGGATTGTGCTTGGCGGCGTACTTGTCCCGGGCGGTCGCTATCAACGTGTAGTCACGCGTGCCGATCTGCGGATGGCCGCACGTAGCCCGCTCCCGATTCGGATCATTGCCCATGTCCTCCATGTAGCCCTTCCAGGTGAGGCCGGCGGCCTCCAGTTGATCCGGCAGGGTCTTCACCATGTTGGGATAGACGCAGCCGTGGCCCAGGGCCTGCCCGTGGGAATCCAACTCCGGCTGTTGCAACACAAAATCCGCGAACAGCGGACAGTCGAGCTGCGTGGCCTCGTTCGGTGCCTGGCCGCTGACGAGTGCGATGTAATTGTCCAGGCTGGAGTGGCCGATGCCGTAGTAGTTGGGCAAAAACGCGCCCTTCGCGGGCAAAGTCCGTGCAAGGTAAGGTGCGGGCGAACGGCTCCCGAACGTGTTCTCCGCGTTCTGGTTTTCCAGCAGCAGAACGAACACGTGGCGGATCGGGGGTAGCTCGGCCGCAACGGCCGAGCTACCCCACACCGCCATCAGCAGTGCGAGGATCGCCCGCACTCAGGTTCCCTGTTTCAGCACGGCGGTCGCACGATCGAGCCGGTCACAGTACGCGGTCAACGCCGCCGCCGTGGCCGTGCTGTAGTCGTTGGCCTCATCGAACTTGTCCGACTCGATGGACTCGCGCACACCCGGCAGAGTCTTCACTCCATAGCCGGTCAGGAGGCCGGGGGCGTAGACCAGATGTTTGTACCACTCACGACCCGGCAAACCCCGTGCGATCGTCAGTGTCTGCTCCATCCCCTGCAACAGACCGTTCAGCTCCTTCGTCTGCGCGGACGTCAGCTTCAAAGTGCCGGCTGCGAACTTCGCGTACAGGTCATCGTACGCTTTCGCGCTCGCCTTCAACCGCGTCGCCACATTATCGAGAGGTGAGAAGTTCAGATACGGCACCGCCGGCTCACGGGCCGGTGGCAGGACCGCGCGCGTCGGATCGGTAGCCAGCGTAAATGCGTTCTGGTCGAGCAGCTTACCCAGCTCCTCGGCGCTCTTGCGCTTGTCTTCCGCGAGCCTGTGCACCTCTTCGACGTAACCCGCGATCGTATCGGCGAACTCCGAGAACTGCATGGGCAGCACGTCGGCGTCGGCGTAGCGCAATACGGTGCGGCCCGCGGTCTGCGCCTCCGCGATGCCGTAGGCGAATTGCGGGTCACCGAAGCGGACGTAATGCTCGAACGTGTCGTAGCTCGAGTGGTAGACACCGCCCTGGTCGCTTTCGCCACCGTACTCGATGTTCAGAGTCGTAATGCCGAGGTGTTGCATGAACGGAGTGAAGTCGGAACCGGAGCCGAGCGCCTCGATCGGCAGATCGCCCCCGGAGGCAGCCGCCTTGGCATCCTTCTTCTCATCCGCCGAGGCACCCTTGTTGTAGCCTTCGACCATCATGTGGGCCCGCAGACGCGCCTGCGCCGTGACGCCGGTCTCGGGATCCTTGACGTCGGCACTCACACTGTTGAGAAATTTTTGCAGCGAGTGACTGCCGCCGGCCCCGAGGAAGCCGCGTGAGTTCTCGTCAGAGTTGAGATAGAGAACGGCCTTGTGCTGCAGCTCGTCGCCATGCGTTTCCGCCCATTCCGTCGAGCCCAACAGGCCGGGCTCCTCACCGTCCCAGCTCGCGTACACCAACGTGCGCTTCGGTTTCCAACCGGTTTTCAACAGCGCGCCGATCGCCTTGGCTTCGGCCATCATCGCGACGTGTCCGGACAGCGGGTCCCAGGCGCCAAACACCCAGCCGTCGCGGTGATTGCCGCGGACGATCCACTCGTCGGGATTCTGGGAGCCCGGAATTTTCGCGATCACGTCATACAACGGCTTCATGCCCCAATCGGAGCTGATCGCCAGGTGCACTTTCGCCGGGCCTGCCCCGAAGTGATAGGTGATGGGCAACGCACCGCGCCAGCTCGGCGGAACGACGGGCCCATTGAGCGCCGCGAGCAGCGGCTGCGCGTCCGCATAGGAAATCGGCAGCACCGGAATCTTCAGAATCGTCTTCGCCTTGTCGATCGGCAGTCGCTTCGCATTCTTGGTGGCGCCGACCCCGGGCGTCAGGGGGTCGCCCGAGTAGATCGGCATGTCCGCCACCGAGCCGCGCTGCACGCCGTCGGCCGGCCGCCAGCCGCCTTTCGGATAGACGTCGCCGGGACCATAGCCGTCATTCTGCGGATCCGAGTAGATGATGCACGCGACGGCCCCGTGCTCCTGCGCGAGTTTGGGTTTCAATCCACGCCAGCCGGCACCGTATCGCGTAATGACAATCTTGCCTTTGACGTCGATGCCGCGGCGTGCGGCCTCCTTGTAGTCATCCGGCATGCCATAGTTGAGATACACGAGCTCCGCGGTGACGTCGCCGTCGGCACCGTAGACGTTGTAAGGCGGCAGGGCACCCGCCGTTCGCGCCGAGGTCTCATCGCCGGGGATCGGGGGCTCCTTCAGACTGGCGACGAATTTCGTCGGCCCCACCATCTCGAGGGTGTGCTGCTTGAGCGTCGGATAGAGCACCTCGAACGTTTCGATCTGCGCGTCCCAGCCCCACTGCTGGAACAGGTCGCGCACCATCTCGGCATTCGCCTTGTCGTGCGGCGAGCCAACATGGTTGGGCTCAGATGAAAGAGTTTTTAACCAGCCGCGCAAATCGCCGGCATCGAGTTGCGCATCGAAACGCTGCTCGAGTGCCTGCTGTGCGGCGGCTTCATCAGGCCTGAAGCCGAAGAGCGCCGGGCCCGCGGAATTCGCGGAGTCCGCCGCAGCGGCGGCCAACAGGGCGAGTGAGGTGGAAGCAACGAGAACCCACGACCGTCGTAACCGGTAGTCCATGCGGTGAGAGCCTTTCGTCAAGAGGGTGCCGAGCCGGCACATCCCTCCATCTTAAACGAAAGACGCATCGCTCTGCCGAACAGGGCCGCGCTCGAGACGGTAAGGAGGGCGGCCACGAGAAACGACGCGCCAGGAAAGTACACGGGTGCCGAAGGACCGGAGAAGAGTCCGAACACCTGCGTCATCAGCGGTGGACCCAGAATGGCGCTCAGGCTGTAGACGCTGGCGACCGCTCCCTGGAGCTCCCCTTGCGCGTTGTGCGGAATCTGGTGCGACATCAGTGCATTCAGCGATGGATAGGTCATCGCGAAGAACATCGAAGTCGCGGACACGACGTACATCATCCAGCCGTGAGTGGCGAACGCGTAACCGACATAGGCGAAGACCGCGAAACCCATTCCCACAGCCGCCGCCGGCCGCTCACCGCCCAGGCGCGGGATGAGCCACCGGGTCAACACACCTTGCGCGAAAGCCATCACGACTCCCACGAAGGCCAGTGAATAGCCGATCTGCGCGGACGTCCACTGGAACTTGGACATGGTGTAGAACGCCCAGATGCTCGGCAGGACCTGGTGTCCGAGCTGCCACAGAAACACGGCACCGAGCAGCCACAACACCACCGGGTACTTGCGGATCTGGGTGAGCGTGCCGAGCGGATTCGCGCGCCGCCACTCGAACGGCCGGCGCGACTCCAGGGGCAGCGATTCCGGCAACGCGAAATAACCGAACACGGTGTTGGCCAGTGCGATGGCGCCGGCCGTGAAAAACGGTGCGCGCGGACCGAAGCTTCCCAACATCCCACCGATCGCGGGCCCCAGAATGAAGCCGATCCCGAAGGCGGCTCCCATGAGACCGAAACTCTGCGCGCGTTTTTCGGGAGGGGTGATGTCCGCGATGTAAGCGTAGGCGGGCGTGAACGATGCGCCAGCCATCCCCGCCACCAGGCGCCCGACAAACAGCCACGAGATGACCGGCGCCGAGCCCATGATCAGATAGTCGATGCCGAGGGCCAACAGCGCGAAGAGCAACACGGGGCGGCGCCCGAAGCGATCACTGAGGTTGCCCAGCACCGGTGCGCAGAAAAACTGCATCACGGCGTACACGAAGGCCAGCCAGCCGCCGTATTCGGCCGCCCTGGCCACGTTCACGTGCGCCAACGCCATGATCAGGCTGGGCAACACCGGCAGAATGATTCCGAACCCGATGGAGTCGACCAGCACGGCGATGAAGATGAAGACGAACGCGCCGCTGCCGGTTCGGGTGCTCATGCACCGGATCCTACGCCATGAGTAAACCGCTTCCACAGGTAGTACAGCGGCACCCCGGCAAGGATGATCAGCAAGGTGACGCCGGTCCCGGCCGGATCGGTCCAGAGCGCGTTCGCGATCATGCCGAGCGATGCGACCAGGAACAGGATCGGAACCACGGGATAGCCCCACACGCGATAAGGCCTCGCCAGGTCAGGTCGCTTGCGCCGCAGAACGAACACACCCGCCACCGCGAGCGCGTAGAACGGCCAGATGCCGAGAATGAACTTGTTGGCGAGCTGCGCAAAATTGTTTTGCAGGACATACAGCACGCCCAGTCCAGTCGCCAGCCAGATCGCGACCGACGGACTCTGGAATCGCGGCGAGACCCGTGCCACCGCGCGGAAGAACAGGCCCCGCTCGGCCATCGCGAAGAATATGCGCGGTCCGGTCATCATCGTGCCGTTGAGGCCGCTGAAGGTCGAAAGCAGCACGACCGCGGAAATCACCGCCGCACCAATTCCGCCGAACAACGGGATGCGCTCCGCGACGGCGCTGGCAATCAACTTCGACCCCGCCATCTCGGGCAGTGTCAGAACGTACATGAAGCCGATGTTGACGACGAGATATACGAGCATCACGCACGCGGTGCCGAAGATCAGGGCAAGCGGCAACGTGCGCTGCGGATCCTTCACCTCACCACCCATGAAGGACAGATCAGCCCAGCCGTCATAGGTCCACATCACCGAGATGAGCGCGGTTCCCACCAGTGACAGCTGTATGCCCCCGTCCCACGCGGGAGTGAAGTGGGATGCGCCCCCCGTGGGAGCGGTGAACGCCAGGAGCCCCAGACCCATGACGGCCGCGTACTTCGCGATGGTCGCCACACTCATGACGGCAGCGGCGCGCCGCACACCGATATAGTTTGTCGCACCGATGATGAGGATGACGGTCGCGGCGACGTATCGCACCTGCATTGCCGTCAACGGCACGAAATAGCTCAGGTACTCGGCGAAAATGGTCGACGTGGCCCCCAGCGAGGCCGCACGGATGACCGCCAACTCCGTCCAACCGAACAGGAAGGCGGGTAACGGACCGAAGCTCTCCAACAGCCACGCGAAAATACCACCGGAGCGCGGCACCGCACCAGCGAGCTCCGCGACCGTCAATGCGCCGCACAGGGCGATCACGCCGCCCAACACCCAACACAGAATGACACCACCGGGTGCGTGCAGCTGCCCGGCGACCGTGGCCGGGACCCGGAAAATACCGCTGCCGATGGTAACGCCGACGAGGACCGCGATGGCGTCGACGAGACCGACGCTGCGCGGCAGGCGCTCTCCCCACTGATCTTCAGGCATCCAACATCGCAGCCGCCGCGCCCACACCGGGCTCGAGGGAAGGCTCCGTCCTCACGCAGTTGCGACCACCCCGCTTGGCCGAGTACAACGCGGCGTCCGCACGCTGGAGCATGGTACTCGGCGTATCCCTGCCGGGCACGCAAACCGAGACCCCGATGCTGCAGGTGATCGAGCGCTTGTCATCGAACCAACGCGAAGTGTCGATCGCCTCGATCTTCTCGCAGAAACTCACCGCCAAGGCGCGGGCATCGGCGAGCCGGGTTCCGGGTAGCACGACGAGAAATTCCTCTCCGCCGAGCCGCCCGAAAAACGCGGGCTCGCTCACGGCCGCGCGCAACGTGGCCGCCACCACCTTCAACACCTCGTCGCCGGTGGAATGACCCAGCTGGTCATTGATCGCCTTGAAGTAGTCGATGTCGATGATCATGATCGCGCACTGCTGAGGGTCGTCACGATGCAACAAGGGGGCCAGCCGGCCCAGTACGGCCCTGCGGTTCGGCACCCCGGTCAACTCATCGGTCATGGCGAGCATGTGCATGCGCAGGGTGCTGCGGTGTTGAAAGACGGCCAGCATCGTAAGCAGCAACACCAGCGATATCGTCAGAATGATCACGGTCGCCTGCAGACGCCGCACGCTGCGTGCCTGGGCCAGCGCGCGCTCGTTGGCCTCGTTCTGACGCTTGAGCGCCGCGTTCTCCTTGTCCTGTGTCGCGGTATCGAATTCCACTTTCAGCGTGGCGAATCCCTGGTCGAGCTGGTTCTTCAAGAGCTTGTCGGAGGTCGTCTTGGCGTCGACCTGGCGCGCGTAGGCGTCGCGCCAGTTACCCGTCTCCGCGTAAACCGCCGCCAGCTCCGAATAGACCTGGTTGAGCTCGTAGAGTGAATCGGCCTGCCGAAAATCCACCAGGGCCGCTTCCAGCGCCGCGGTCGCCTCCGGCAGGCGCTCCAACTTATGTAATGCGACCCCGCGGGCGAGTTGGATCTGCGCGCGCAGCCGGGCATCCGGAACCCGCTTCTGGATGACCTCGGCGCCCTCGAGGGTTTCCAGCGCTCCTTCGGGGTCGCCGAGTGCGTTGGCTACGGCGGCCAGGCCCCGCAGGGCGTAAGCCTCGCCCCGCTCATAGTGGATCTTCCGGCTGATCTCGAGGGATTCGGCAAAAGCCGTCCTGGACGCGTCCCAGTCGTGGAGGTTCTCGTTCGCGCGCCCGAGATTGTGAAGCGTCACCACCTGCTCGCGCTGCAGACCGGCTTCCCGCTGCGCGGCCAGCGCCCGCGTGTAGATATGGCGGGCCTGCACGTAGTCACCCATGCGGTTGTACAGGGTGGCGATGCTATTGAGCGTCGTCATCGAGTGCAGGGGCTTCTTGAGCTTCTCGAACAGCGCATCCGCCCGGCGCAGCTCGATCAGGCCGGTCGCGTAATCCCCCATGACGCCCAACAGATAGCCGCGCGAAAACAAGCTCAAAGCCAGCATCTCGTCGTCGTGCCGGGTGGTCGCTATGGAGACCGCCTCGGTGTATTGCGCCATCGCCTTGGTGTTGTCGCCCGAGTTCTCGAGGCTTTCCCCCTCGCAGTCGAGTATCCCGGCCCGCAGCGCCTGGCGCTTCGCCTGTGGCAGCAGGGCGGTGGCAGCGGCGATTTCACGCTGGGCGGCGGCCGTATCACGCTCCGATTGGTAGTCGCAAAGGAGCAGCCGCGCGCGGATCTCGAGATCCGCATCGGGAGTCTTCTTCAGCAGCTCGAGGGCACTATCGGCGGCGCGCTTGCTCGCGTCCGGATCGGTGCGCATGGCCATCGTACCCTGCTCGATGAGCGCCTCGATCGCCCGGGTCCCGCCGGTGGGCGGACTGACCCTTACGGAGCTGGATTCGGCGGCCCGGGAGAGGGGGCCGAAGACCAGAGCGGCGGCGAGCAACACCGCCACTCCCCAGGCCCCCGGAATTGTTTTTATGCGGTGGCCGGAGGATAAGGGTCTGCGGGTCATGCGGTAATTATCACGCAACCGGCTCGAATCGGCAGGCCTAAATGCGACCCGCTACCGAGAGCCTGGCTCCATTGGACGCCTGGCCAGGCGGGCATCGAGTAACTCGATCCAGTGTCGGACCGGAAGGGAGGTGCCGCCACGAAGGTGCGTCTGGCAACCTATGTTAGCGGTAGCAATGATCGCCGGACCACCGTGCTCCAACGCGGTAACTTTGTCACTGAGCAGCCTCGCGGACAGCTCGGGTTGGAGGATTGAGTAAGTCCCGGCGGAGCCGCAACACAGGTGACTGTCGGGTACGTGAGTGAGGGTGAACCCAGCCTCGCGCAGCAAGGCTTCCACGGCTCCGCGGACTTTGAGTGCATGCTGCAGGGTGCAGGGTGACTGGAAGGCTACCTTGGGCCCAGGCTCTGCGCCGCCTGCAGCGCGCAGGGCCTCTTTCAGCGCCATCGCGTTGGCCAGCACCACTTCGCTCATCTCCCGGACAAGCGTGCTCACCCTCGCGGCGCGCGTGGCGTACGCAGTATCTTCACGCATCACGTGGCCGTAATCGGTCAACATCGCCGTGCAGGCGCTTGCGGTCATAACTATGGCTTCGGCACCTGACTCGACTTGCGGCCACAAGGCCTCGATATTGTGCTTCACCTGTTCGTGGGTGTCGCCCGGTGCCGAGAGATGGTGGGCTACGGCCCCACAACACCCCGCCGCGGCGACCCGGATCACGGAGATGCCGATCCGATCCAACACCCGGGCGGCGGCCGCATTGACTCCTGGTGTTAATGTTGGTTGCACGCAGCCTTCGAGGAGAATGACCCGCCGCACATGGCGTACGCGCGGCCACTCCTGCTTCGTTTCTTCGGGCTCCCTTTGTGGCAGCTTCGCGCGAATCTCGCGTGGCAAAAGTCCACGCATCAGCCGTGCGAACGCATATGCGACCGCGAAACGGCGGCGGTGAGGTAACACCTTGCGTAGTACGTAGCGCTTGAGAGCCGGGACCGTTCGCCGCTCTACGCGTTGCTCTGTGATTGCGCGGCCGATGTCGAGAAGCTTGCCGTAGCGGACTCCAGACGGGCACGTGGTCTCGCACGCGCGGCAGGTCAGACACCTGTCCAGATGCAGCTGGGTATCACCGGTGACCGGCTCGCCCTCCAGCATCTGTTTCATGAGGTAGATCCGCCCCCGCGGGCTGTCCAGCTCGTCGCCCAGCAGCTGATAAGTAGGACACGTGGCGAGACAGAACCCGCAGTGGACGCAGGAGCGCAGGATGGCGTCGGCCTCGCGCCCCTCCGGGGTATCCTTGATGGACGCGGCGAGAGTGGTTTGCATTCCTGGAATTCAACCAGCTCGGGGCCGCGGCTGGCAACCGCCG
>DAITMW010000017.1:4304-49148 GCA_036834945.1 Steroidobacteraceae bacterium | reverse complement strand
TTGGTTGGCTACGAGCAGCTCGGGAATGATGCCGAGATCCGGCCCTTCGTCCTCGTCAGTGGTCTCGTCGGACTGCCGGGCCCCGCCTTCGGCGCGCTCCGCCCGCTCCTCGTCGTCGTACTCGTCCTCGTATTCGTCCTCGAACTCCTCGCTCGCCCCCACCTGCTTCGGCGGCACCGGGATCACTCGTATCGGCTGAGATGCCAGCGGCGTGTCCGCGATTGCTTCGGCCGGATGGGCGGCCAACGGAGAGTCAGTCGTTGCTTTCGGCGGAGCGAACACAGGCTCGGTGCCCGCTGGCTGATGCGCGCTCACGGCCAACTGCGCGCTTACCGCGCGAAGCACATCGGGGGCCGGGGGAGCCGACTGCGGCACATTCGGCGCTGACTGTGCATTCGCCGCTGCCTGCACATTCGGCGTTGGCTGTGTATTCGGCGTTGGCCGTGCATTCGGCGTTGGCTGTGCATTCGCCCTCGGCTGCGCATTCAGAGCTGGCTGCGCATTCGCCCTCGGCGGCACATTCGGCGCTGACTGTGCATTCGCCCCCGGCTGCGCATCAGCCGATCGCTGCGCACCGCCCGCCGGCCGCGGACCAACCGACACCGCGGCGCTCGGCGCGCCGTGACTCGGATCGATGATCGATTCGAAATCAAACGCCAGCGTGTCATTGAGCGAAGCGTCGAGCTCGTCGATCACCTCGCGCATCGAATGCGGGCGCTCGCGCTTGTCCTTGGCCAACATGCGCGTGACGAGCGCGTTGAGCAGAGGTGGGATCTGCCGCGTCGGCACGAGCTTCGGAACCGGCTCGTCCCGCGCGCGCTTCAGATCGAAGTTCGGATAGTAAGGCGGATAACCCGACAGCAGCTCGTAGGCGAGCGCACCGAGCCCATAGATATCGTCAGCCTCCGTCGGCGCTTCGCCACGGAGCTGCTCAGGACTTGCGGTAAATGGAGAGAGGCCCTGCTTGCGCGCAACCTCCGGTGTCGTCGACTTCGTGCCCGCGGCACCGAAATCCGCAAGCTTCACACGTCCACGTGCATCAAACAGCACATTACCCGGCTTCAGATCGCGGTGAATGATGCCGCGCTCGTGCGCGTGCTCGAGTGCCTGCGCGATATCGAGCAGGACCGGAATGATCTCGAGATATCCGGCGCCTCGCAGTCGGCGCAGATCGCCGCCGTTCGCGAGCTCCATCGGCAGCACCACCACGTCGCCCGAGCGATGGGGGGCAAAAACCTTCAGCACCGACTGATGGTCGAGGCGGCTCGCGATCGCGTGCTCGCGCTCGAAGATCGCCAGGACCGATTCGTTCGAGGCGTCGGCGTTGACCGGCACCTTCAGCGCGATGTCGATTCCGCGCGTGTCGTCGTGCGCGCGCCACACCTCGCCCTGGCCGCCCGAGCCGAGTTTCTCGAGCAGCGTGAAGCGGGCGTCCAGACGACGTCCATGGATTGGATTAACGAGCTCTGTCATGACCTGATCGGACCTGAAGGCGCTGTGCAGGTTCCGGTGTGTGACGTTTGTGCACGAGAGCCTAAGCCTAAGCAATCTTCGCGCCCGTTCCGGATCCCCTGGGTCCAATGGGCAACTAAGACCTTGAACGGACGAACAGTATTAACGGCGATCCACCGGCCGCGCCTCCCGTCGCGAACGGCCTGGCTTACAAAAGACCCACGATCGTCACTTCCCCGACGACCCCTGACGATAGTCTGTGTATTCCTTCCAGAGCTTCGCGCGCAAGCCGGGATCCGTTTCCTGCTCTGCTGCCTTGCGGAGCCGCCGCGCAACGACGTCGTTGTCGCTCCCCGGCACGATCTTCGGCGCCGTCGCACCATTGCCGCCACTAACGCCTCCCGGCGAAAGACTGGTCTTGCGAAGCGCACGCGTCGTACCCGACGCAGCCACTGCGCTGCTGGCGACCGCGACCGAAGTCGATGCGATCGCAGGGACTGCGTTTGCAGCTCCTCCCTCGGAGCCTGCGGTGCCTGACTGACTACTTGCTTGCGCTTCCAGCGTCGACGTCTGTTCGCACGCCGCCAGCATCTGCTCTCTGCGCAACTCGACGTCCAACGAACGCAGCGATTGATACATCCGCCTGTTGATCTGCGCAAGCCGCGCGTCGCTCGTCGGCTGCGAGAGAACCGAATCGATGGTGGTGTCGTGCTCGATGAGGCTCGACGACGCTGTCGAAGTCAAATGTAACGAATTGCCCCCAGCCCCCGCACAGGCCTGGTCGATCGAGGCCGTGTCGATCGACGCAACCGGCGCTTGCGTCGCGGGCTTCGAGACGCACCCAACCCCCGCGACATACGCGGTAGCGACCAAGAGCGAACCCAGTAGTGCGCGCATTTCTATTTGTCGCTTGCTGTCGACGGTGCGGACCCTTTGCTAGGACTGCACCACGGACCGGCGGTTCCCGCGCCGGGTGCCACAGCCCCAATGATAACTGGGAGCCGGTCATAAGGGGCGGCCGGAACAGCTGCGTGCGCCCACACGATGAAGCTCAGCAGTACCGGGCTGGCTTATAATTGACATATGAGCAACGAGACCCGGATCACCGGCGGCTGCCTCTGCGGCGCGCTGCGTTACGAGGCGAAAGCGCCGCCACAGGCCATGGGATTTTGCTATTGCGCCGACTGCCGTAAGGCGTCGGGCTCGGGCTACATTCCGTTCGCGGTGTTCTCGAGCGACTCGCTGCACATCACCGGGCCGATGATCTCCTACGCCTCGCCGGCGGAGGCCGGACGGGAAGCGCTCAGGAACTCCTGCGCCGTCTGTGCGGGCCTGGTGTTCGGCGGCCCCCTCGGAAAAACGGACAGCCATACGATTTATGTCGGATCCGCGGACGACCCGTCGTGGTTCCGGCCCACGATTGCGATCTTCGCCCGCAACCTGCCGAGCTGGGTCGTGGTCCCTCCAGGCTTGAAGCAGTTCGAGACACTGCCGCCCTAAGCGGCAGGTCGGCGCCGGAACCGATCCATCAGGCGCAGCTCCGGAAACAACTTCAGGTACGACGCGACCACCACCAGCGTGGCCGCACCGCCCAACACCACGGCCGGCACCAATCCGAACCAGCCCGCCGTGACGCCGGACTCGAACTCACCGAGCTCGTTGGAAGCACCGACAAACATCGAGCCCACGGCACTCACCCGGCCCCGGATCTCATCCGGGGTCTCGAGCTGAATGAGAACGTGACGGATGTAGACGCTCACCATATCTCCGACACCGAGCAGCACCAGGGCCGCCAACGACACTGCGAAGGTATGCGAGAGCCCGAATACGACGGTCGACGCACCAAACAGCGCAACGCCAGCAAACATCCAACGCCCGACGTGGCGCTCGATCGGCGCGACGACGAGCACGAGGGCCGTGATAGTGGCACCTAGGCCCGTCGCCGTGCGCAAGAGTCCGAGCCCCGCCGGCCCGACATGGAGAACGTCCCGCGCATACGCCGGCAGCAACGCAGTGGCGCCCCCAAACAACACCGCGAACAGATCGAGCGAGATCGCACCGAGCAACGCACGCCGGTGCAAGACATAACGCAAGCCATCCAGCAGATCAGCCGTCTGAGACCCGTCGCCTGACTCGCGCGCTCTCACAGGCTTGATGGTCGATATCAAACCAAGCGACACCACGAGCAACACGGCAACGATCCCATACACGACACCGGGTCCGATGAGATAGAGAACGCCGCCGAGCGCCGGACCCACGATCACACCGGTCTCGAAGAGCATGGAGTTCAACGCCACCGCGCTTGGGAAGGCCTCCACCGGCACGAGATTGGGCGTCATTGCCTGACTGGCGGGCATCCAGAACGCACGTCCCGCCCCATAGACGGTCATGACGGCAAATATGGGCCACACGCTGTGCGAGCCCCTGAGAGACAACCACGCGAGTACGCCCGCGCAAATCGCCGACCCCGCATAAGCGGTCATCAGGATCAGTCGCCGATCCGTGTGATCGGCGACGTGTCCGCCGGGCAGAACGAGCAACACGAACGGCAGGAACTGTGCCAGGCCCAGATAGCCGAGATCCAGCGGATTGCGCGTGAGCGCATACACCTGCCAGCCAACGGCGACACTGAGCATCTGCCAGCACAATGTCGTACAAAATCGGGCCGCCGCGTAGGCCGCATAGCCGCGGTAACGCAGGACTGCAAGGGGATTCGACATGGTTCACGGGGAGCTTATCATGAGCTTCGTTGCCGGGTCCGCCCGGCAAGGGACTACGGTGGGGGCCGAATAACAAAGTGAAAAAACGTAACGCTCGAACGATTGCCGCGGTTTTCGCCATCGCCCTCTCATGGGCCGTGGTTGCGGGCCTTGCCGGATGCGTAACGGCACCTCCTCCCGCGGCACCCCCTCCGCCACACGTGCCGACTGAGACAGACGCCGCGTTCGAGTCCATTTCGAAGCGTTACCTCGATGAGATGATGGCGCTCACGCCAGTCAACGCAACTTCTCTCGGCGACCATCGCCACGACGGGGAACTCGACGACGTCAGCGCCAAGGGCTACGACCGGCGCGCAACGCTCGCGCACGAATTACTCATGCAGGTGCAGGCGTTGGATGCCGAGCAGTTGTCACGAGCAAATCAGGTGGACGCACGCCTCCTGGCGAGCGAGTTGCAATACCAGATCTGGCGCGTCGAGCGACTCGAGGAGTGGCGCTGGAATCCACTCGTCTACACCGAGCTCGCCGGCAACAGCGTCTACCTGCTGATGGCGCGCGACTTCGCTCCACTGCCGGATAGACTGCGCAATGTTGGAGCCCGGCTCGCCGAGCTGCCACGGTTCCTCGAACAGGTGCGGCAATCACTCGTACCGGCCCGAGTGCCGAGAATCCATGCCGAGACGGCCGTCAAGCAGAACTCCGGCGTCATCTCACTGATCGATCAACTCGTGGTTCCGCAACTCGACGCCCTGCCAGAGGCCGACCAGGCGACGCTCAAAACGGCGATAGCGCGTGCACGCAGCGCCGTCTCCCAACACCAGATCTGGCTCGAGAAGAAGCTTTTGCCGGAAGCGCAAGGAGACTTCCGCCTCGGCGCCACGCTCTATGATACGAAGCTGCGCTTCGCACTCGACTCGCCGATGAGCCGGCAGGAAATCCGCGCCCGCGCCGAAGCAGAGCTCGCGCGCACGCGCGGCGAGATGTACGACATCGCACGTGTAGTGCTACAAAACAATCCGGGCGCGCCGCCGCTCCCACTCACACCCACCCCGGATGAGCAGCAAGCAGGCATCGCCGCGGCACTCGAGCTCGCCTACGCGCAACAGTCGCCCCGGGACCAGGTATTCGAGACGGCTCGCCATGCCGTCGATGAGACCACCGCGTTTGTGCGCGCGCGCGATCTCATAACACTCTACGACGACCCGCTGGAAATCATTCCCATGCCCGAGTTCCAACGCGGCGTCGCACTCGCCTACTGCGACTCGCCCGGACCGCTGGACAAGGGCCAGAAGACCTTTTACGTCATCTCCCCGATCCCTGACGACTGGAGCGACGAGCAGGTGAAGTCCTTCCTGCGGGAATACAACACTCGCTCCATCGACGACCTGACGATCCACGAAGCCATGCCAGGACACTATGTGCAGCTGATGCACTCGAACCGCTATGACTCCGCGCTACGGGCGGTGCTGGCGTCGGGGACATTCATCGAGGGCTGGGCCGTCTACGCCGAGCGCATGATGGTGGAGGAGGGATTCCGCGGCGGCGACCCGCTGATGCACCTGATCCAACTCAAGTGGTACTTGCGTAGCATCGGAAATGCCATTCTCGACCAGGCAGTGCACGTTGACGGCATCTCGCGTGAGGACGCGATGCACCTGATGACCCATGACACGTTCCAGGAGGAACGCGAAGCCAGCGCGAAGTGGGTCAGGGCGCAGCTCACCGCCGCACAGCTACCGACGTACTTCGTCGGAGTCCAAGAACACCTCGCTCTACGCGAAGAGGCTCGCAAGAAGTGGGGCAAGAGCTTCACGCTCAAGCGATATCACGACGCGGAGCTGTCGTTCGGCTCCCCGCCTGTACGTTATGCGCGCGAGCTCCTCCTGGACCTGCCCATCCAGTAGACGGAAAATCCGCCGGCGCTTACTTCACCAGGCGCAGCGAGATCGGGTAACGGTAACCGACACCCTCGGTTGCCTTCACCGCGGCGATGATCGTCATCACGAGCCAGCCCAGGAACAGGACCGCGCCCAACGGAATCCCGATGAGCGCGAACGTGAGCAGCCCGCAAACGATCCAGCCCAGCGTGACGGTGATGTTGAAATTCAACGCCTCCCTGGCTTCGGCCTCCACGAACGCGGAAGTGTCGCGCCGTGTGAGCCAGATGATGAGAGGCGCTATGATGTTGCCGGCGACGGGAAAGATGAACACGGCAAACGCCGAGAGGTGCGCGACCATTCCCCAGGTGCGCTCGTCCTGGGTCGGAGTGGCGCCACCGGCGGATTTCGGCTGGCCCATCCCGGGCTGGCCCATGGGCTCGTTCATTGACTCTCCCAGTGCGGCCCAGCTGAGGCCGGGCCTGTAACCCGATTATGACTATTCGCGCGAGAAAGTACGATGAGCTACCAACCCGGGCGCGTACCGTGGCAGGAGGATGTCGAAGTACGGGGCCTGAGGCACCGGCTGACATGGTGGGGAGAGCGCACGAGCACCCCGATAGTGTTGCTGCATGGCTTTCTCGATAACGGCGCCACCTGGCAGTTTCTCGCGGATCATCTACCCCCCTCCTGGACCTTGGTCGCTCCCGATTGGCGCGGGTTCGGTGACAGCGAATGGGCTCCCGGAGGCTATTGGTTTCCCGACTATTTTGCCGACCTGGACGTGCTATTGGACCTGCTCGTGCCCCAAAGCCGCGCACGCGTGATCGGGCACAGCATGGGCGCGAACGTCGCGAAGATGTACGGCGGCATCCGGCCGCAGCGCATGCAGTGGCTCGTGAATCTCGAGGGTCTGGGCCTCGCCCGCAGCCGCGCTGACGAAGCCCCCAAGCGGTATGCGCAGTGGCTGGACGAGCTGCGTGACCCGTTCAAGGAAGGGCGCTATGAGTCGGCCACACAGTTGGCGTCCGTTTTGCGGATGCGCAATCCGCGCCTCACAACGGACGCATCCGAATTCATCGCCAGGGCCTGGAGCCGGCCCGCGGGCGACGAGGTCGTGCTCCGTTTCGACCCCCGCCATCGCAACGTGAATCCGACCCTCTACCGCAGAGAGGAAGCCGAAGCGTGCTGGGTATGCCTCGAGATTCCGATGCTGTTGGTGACCGGCGAGCTTTCGGAGCATCGCGCCCGACACACGACCTACACCACTGACGAGCAGTTGCATGCCCTGTTCAAGCACCTGCGGATCGCGACCATCCCGGGTACCGGGCACATGATGCATCATGAAGATCCGCGCTCCGTCGCGAAACACATCATCCAGTTCGAGCGCGACTGCGCGGCGTCGACGTCATGAGAACATTTGTGATCGGCGGAGCACGCTCCGGAAAAAGCTCCCTGGCGGCAAAATGGGCCGCCGAGCGCTCTCAGGACGTGTGTTGTGTTGTAACGGCCACGGCCTCCGACGACGAGATGGCCGCGCGCATCGACGCGCATAAGCTCGAGCGACCGGAGCACTGGCGCGTTCGAGAGGCGCCTGTGAAACTGGCGGCGGCACTGCGAGAGGAAGGCCGCACCGGGAATCTTCTGCTCGTCGATTGCTTGACGCTGTGGACGGCCAATTGTCTCTGGCCCGCCGCCGCCCCGGACCCACAGGCGGATCTGCGCGGCTGGCACGCTGAGCGCGATGCGTTTCTCGAAAGCCTGCGCGGGGCGCCGGGTGAAATCATCATCGTCAGCAACGAAGTGGGCACCAGCCTCGTGCCCGAGAACGCGGCGGCACGCCTGTTCCGCGACGAGCAGGGCCGGTTGAACCAACTCGTCGCGGCGGCTTGCGACTCGGTATTCCTGGTTACAGCAGGCCTGGCACTGCGCCTGAAGTAAGCGCGACCAACAGGAGCAGGGCGGTCTCGGTGACCTCGACTCCGGCACCGAGGCAATCGCCGGTCATCCCACCCAGCCTCGCCCTCAGCCACGCGCCCCAGGCAGCAATGACCAGGGGCGCGGCGCACAACCCCGGAGCAACGGCAACGCTCGCGCCCAGCAGCAGCACAGTCCAGAACACAATCCACCCGTTCGAGATCCGCCAGGCGAATTGCTCGCCGTGACCCGGCTTCAAGGGCTTCAGCCACCGGCCCCAGGCGAGCGTCCCCAGCCGAGCCCACGCAGGAATCAAGGACACCGCCCACAGATCGCCGCTCGTCAATGTTCCAAGCCCACCCGCTTTCAACATCAACGTCAGCACGACGCTGACGATACCGAACGTCCCGACATGGGGATCGCGCAACACGGCGAAGAACCGATCCGGATCGCGATGCGAAGCACCGAGAGCGTCGGAAAGGTCCGCCAGCCCGTCGAGATGGAGCGCACCCGTCAACCAGACCCACGCGAGCACTCCAACAATGCTGGCCAGCATGGCGCTGCGATGATCGAGAGCGAACACTACCAGCGCGACGATCGCACCAACGATCAGACCAACAAAAGGAAACCAGGCGGCCGACCGCGCCAGGTCGAGGGGCGAAAAGTCAGCAACACCGGGCACCGGCAACCGGGTCAGGAACTGCATGGCGAGGCGCAAGCCGCGCATCACTTCGCCTCGTCGATAGCTCCCGACACACCCGCCTCCCCGAACGTCGCCATCTTCGCGTGCAACGCGAGCGCGGCACGCACGATGGGCAGTACCAGCGCGGCGCCCGTCCCTTCACCCAGCCGAAGGCGCAGGTCCACCAGCGGCTCCAACTTCAACTTCTCGAGCGCGAAGCGGTGTCCGGCCTCCGCGGACCGATGCGACGCCAGCATCCAGTCGACCACGCCGGGCTCGATCGCAGCGGCGGCCAATGCCGCGGCCGTCGAGATATAGCCGTCCAACATCACAGGCACGCCCAACCGCGCCGACTCGATATAGAGCCCCGCGATCGCCGCGATCTCCAGGCCACCGAGCTCGGCCAACATGCGCGACGGCTCTCGCAGCCCCTCCTTCGCCACCCTGGCCAGCGCAATTTGGACGACCTCGCGCTTGCGCGCCAGGCCTGCATCGTCCACGCCGGTTCCACGACCCACCACCGACTCGGGGGCCGCGCCTGTGAAAGCGCAAATCAAACAGGCCGCCGCCGTGCTGTTGGCGATGCCCATATCTCCAGCAATGATGAGCCGCGAGCCCCGGTCGGCGGCCGCTCGCGCGCAGCGCGCACCAACAGCGAGGGCTGCCTGGAGCTCTTCGACCGTCATTGCCCCGGTCGAAGCGAGATCGCGCGTCCCGGCCCGAACCCGCTCATTACGAACGCCCGGCGGAGGCGGCTCATCCGACGCGACACCCACGTCGACCACCTCTATCCGACAACCCTCCAGGGAAGCGAGCACGTTGATTGCCGCACCGCCACGCGCAAAGTTGACGACCATCTGTCCGGTGACGGACTGAGGGAACGCCGACACCCCGCGCTCTGCAACACCGTGATCGCCGGCAAACACGAAAATCTCCGCCTGGGGTGACGGCGGAACGGAACTCTTCAGGCGTGCGGCAAACCAACACGCCAGGTCCTCGAGCCGGCCCAGTGAGCCGGGCGGCTTCGTGAGCTGTAGCTGGCGAGCGCGCGCGGCATTGCCTGCCTCGACATCGATAGCCGCTAATTCATTCGACATGATGAGCTTCCTCGAGCCGCTGTGGAGCGCTCCGGATGGGGGGA
Organism: Steroidobacteraceae bacterium; assembly: GCA_036834945.1. Taxonomy (GTDB): domain Bacteria; phylum Pseudomonadota; class Gammaproteobacteria; order Steroidobacterales; family Steroidobacteraceae; genus 13-2-20CM-66-19. The sequence continues at coordinate 39,359 of DAITMW010000017.1, read as the reverse complement.
CGAAGCCTGCCTGCGGGGGGTAATCCGGTCAAGGTGGCACCAGGCCACCGCAACGGTTGTTCCCCTCCCCACGGCCGGCTCTGGCATCATCCCGCCCCATGAATGCACAGGGCAGGGCCGTATCGCGCCTCAACACCGCAGCGGAGATCGTCAGCTACGCTGGCGTGGTGCCCTTCGTGCTGTGCCTGCTGGGCGTCGCACTGCTACGCGACTACGAATATCGGGAACTCGCCCAGAGGATCGCCATTTCCTACGGCGCGGCCGTACTGGCTTTTGTCGGTGCGGTTCACTGGGGCCTGGCGCTCGCCGGTTACCTGGCCTGGCGTCCGATGCGTATCGGTGCATCGGCCCTGCCGGCGCTGGTCGGCGTAACTTCGACCATCCTCGGCGGCCAGCGTGGCCTGGCGCTTCTCGTCGTCGGATTCGGGATGTTCTGGTTGTACGAGCACCGCGGTGTAGGCAGTGAGTTGCCCGCGGACTATCTGAGTTTGCGCCGCAATCTGAGCCTCGTCGTCTGTACCCTGCTGGCGGTGACCATGATCCTGTCCGACTCCGCCGGCCTGACCTGACCCCCGCCGTGACGAGCCTATGCCGGACCTCAATCCCTTGAACAAGCACGTGGAAGATTTCGTCTCCGCTCCGTGGCTGCGACGGCTCATCACCGTCGTGTTGCTGGCGATACTCGTCATTCTCGGCTTCCAGATCCTCGACCCGTTCATCGTGCCGATCGTGTGGGCGGCCATTCTGGGCTACGTGAGCTGGCCCGCCTATCAGTGGCTGGTGCGGGTGTTCCGCGGGCGAACCACCATTGCGGCGCTTGCAATGACGATCGTGATGACCGCGGCCGTGATCGCGCCATTGGCCTGGCTGATCATCATTTTGCGAGTCGAAGTCGTGCACGCCTACCAGGAGTTGCTCTCACTGGCGCGCGACGGCGCGCAACTGCCGCCCGCCTTGTTGAAGCTGCCTTGGATCGGGGACCAGCTGTCGGACCTGAGCGCCCGGTTGGCCCAGGATCCGAAAGCCCTGAACGTGCAGCTTCACGATTGGGCGGAACGCTCCTTCAGCGTGATAGCCCACGTTCTGGGCGGAGTAGGCCGTAACGCGGTCAAGCTCTTCTTCGCCGTGTTGAGCTTGTTCTTCGTCTATCGCGACGGACAGAAATTCGCGACCCAATTCGCGCGTGTGTTGGAGCAGGTGCTCGGACCGCGCGTGCACAACTATCTCCAGGCCATCGGACCGACCGTGAAAGCCGTCGTCTACGGACTCGTACTCGCAGCGGTCGCGCAAGGCACGCTCGCGGGGGTCGGTTATTGGGCGGCGGGAGTCGGCGCCCCCGTGTTCCTCGCGATCCTGACGACTGTTTGCGGGTTGCTGCCGTTTGCCGTGCCACTTCTGTGGGGCTCCGTTGGCTTCTGGCTCATCGCGACCGGACACACCGTGGCGGGTGTCGGCTTGCTCGTCTGGGGTACGATCGTCGTCAGTTGGATCGACAACATCGTGCGCCCGTTCGTCATCAGCCGCGAGACGCGCATCCCGTTCCTGCTCGTGATGTTTGGCGTGATCGGGGGTGTCGCCGCCTTTGGCCTGGTGGGCCTGTTCATCGGCCCGGTGATTCTCGCGATACTCATCGCGATCTGGCGGGAGTGGCTGCTCGAAAGCGGCCACCCCACCACCGAACCGGCTCAGGCGCCGAGAAACATCCGGTAAACCGGATTGTTGGTCTCGTCGACGTACGCGTAGTGCAGCTCGTTGATATGGGCCAGGAAATCCGGCCGGTCACGCGGCGGCACCTGGATGGCCGTGAGCACACGGCCATAATCCGAGCCATGATTGCGATAGTGGAACAGGCTGATGTTCCACCGCGTACCCACCGCCTGCAGAAAGCGTAGCAACGCACCCGGTCGCTCGGGAAATTCGAAGCGGTAAAGCACCTCGTTCTCGATCCCGCGCGCATGACCGCCAACCATGTAGCGCACGTGCAGCTTCGCCATCTCGTTGTCGGTCATGTCTGTGACGGTGTAATTCGCATCGCGCAGACTCTTCACAACGGCATCCCGCTCAGCTCGCCCCTGCGAGAGACCAAAGCCGAAAAACAGTTGCGCGCCGCGGGTGCTTTCGTAGCGATAGCTGAACTCGGTGACGCTCCGGCTCCCGAGTGTCTCGCACAGGCGCAGGAAACTACCGGGCTCTTCGGGAATGGTGACAGCCAGCAGCGCCTCACGCTCGCCACCCAGATCGGCTCGCTCGGACACGTGCCGCAGGCGGTCGAAGTTCATGTTGGCACCGCTGTTGATGGCGACGAGCCGCTTGTCCTTCCAGCCTTCACGGGCGACGAACTTCTTGATTCCGGCTACCGCCAGCGCACCCGCGGGCTCGACGATCGAGCGCGTATCTTCAAACACATCCTGGATCGCCGCACAGATCTCGTCCGTGTCCAGCAGCAGGATCTCATCGACGTGCGCGCGACACAGGTTGTACGTCTCCTCACCGACGCGCTTCACCGCCACGCCATCAGCAAAGATACCGACGCGATCCAGGCTCACACGCTTTCCCGCCTTGAGCGATTCATACATGCTCGCGGCGTCTTCCGGCTCGACACCAATGATACGAATGTTGGGATATAGGTATTTCACATAGACGGCGATGCCCGAGATCAGCCCTCCGCCCCCAACCGGGACGAAAATCGCGTCAATGTTGCCGGCGGTCTGCCGCAGAATCTCCACGCCGACGGTACCCTGTCCCGCAATGACGTCCGGATCGTCGAAGGCGTGCACGAAGATCAGGTTACGCTCGCGCGCCAGCGCCAACGCACGATCGAGCGCGGTGTCATAATCGTCGCCGTGCAGAACCACCTCGCCGCCCAGGTCGATGACGGACTGCACTTTGATCTGCGGCGTCGTTTGCGGCATGACGATCACAGCCGGAATACCGCGCCGTTTCGCTGCCAGCGCAACACCTTGCGCATGATTACCGGCAGAAGCGCACACGACACCGCGTTTGGCCGTAGCTTCCGACAAGTGCGCGATGCGGTTGTAGGCACCCCGCAGCTTGAAAGAAAACACCGGCTGCAGATCCTCGCGCTTCAACATCACGCGGTTGCCGAGTCGGCGTGAAAGCCGGGGAGCGTCGTCTAACGGGGATTCGATCGCGACGTCGTATACACGCGCTTTGAGGATTCGCTCGATATAAGGACTCGCCACCGAAAAAACTCCCGTCGCCGCGCCATGAGGAAGAGGCGAAGCTTAACGACTTTCGGTGGAAACAGCGCTACCTGTTACCGCGGCACTGCTATCCGTCGGCCGCACCAGCGTCACCTGTCGACGCGGCCTTGCTCCCGATCGGCGGCTGGCGCATTCCCGCGCCCTTCGCGGCTTTAGCCGCCATTTCCAGCCCGGTCGCGGTCTCCGAAGCCGGCGCTGCCGCCACTTCCACCACCCGGAACGGCGGACGATCCGGAAACTTCTGCAGCAGCAGCGGCATCGCGACGTTGTAGACCGGGATCCCGGTGCTCGTGCGCCCTTCCAGGGAGCCGTGATGGGCATGCCCATGGAACACGAAGTCGACCGGATGGCGATTGATGGGCTCCTCGAGACGGCTCGTACCGAGGAAAGTCATGATCTCGACGGGCTCGCCCTCGACGGTCATCCGTATGGGGGAGTAGTGCAGTAACGCAATGCGCCGCTCGGTGCGCAGGCGCGCCAACGCGCCCTCGAGCTTGATGGCCTCATCCAGCGCTTCCTGAACGAAACGTTTGGTCGCGGGCTCGCCCCAGGCACCCAACGTCGCACGCCCGAAGCCGCCTGAAAATCCCTTGGCTCCGGCAATTCCCAGGCCGTTGATCTCAGCGGCCTCGCCATCGAGCACCTTGACACCCGCGTCGGTCAGAATCCGGCACACTTCCTCGGCCTGTCCGGACTCGTAGTCGTGGTTACCGAGCACCGCGACTATCGGAATGCGCACGGCGGCCGTGAGCTCCCTGGCCAGAATCACCGCCTCCTCCTTGAGCCCGTAATCCGTCAGATCGCCGCACAGCAGGAGCACGTCGGCGTGGTCATTGACCGGGGCAAGCAACGGCTGCAGATGTCCCTGCGATGTCTTCTTCACGTGCAGATCGCCAACAGCAGCCAGGCGCATTGTTTGCTTCCTGTTCCACGAGGGCCTTTTTTGGGAGAAAGGTTGGAGCAATATGCATGCCCAATGACAGGCAGTCGGCCGCGGCGCTCGAAGATCCCGCCCGTGCGTTTTACGTGCACGTGCTGCGTACGCTGACCGACGCTGACGCCCCTTTCCTCGTCGGCGGCGCCCATGCGTTGCGCCACTACACCGGGGTGGACCGCAATACGAAGGATTTCGACATTTTCGTACGGCGCGAGGACTATGACAGAGTCATGGCCGTATTGAAGGACTCGGGGTGCGACACCGACCTGACGTACCCGCATTGGCTCGGCAAAGCCACATCCGAGAATGCGTTGGTCGATGTCATCTTCAGCTCCGGCAACGGCGTCTCCCTGGTCGACGACGAGTGGTTCCACCATGCGCCCCTCGGGGTCGTGTTTGGCATCCCGGTCAAGCTGTGCCCGCCGGAGGAAACCATCTGGTCGAAGGCCTTCGTCACCGAGCGCGAGCGCTACGACGGCGCCGATATCATGCACATCCTGCTCGCCTGTGCCGAAACACTCGACTGGGACCGCCTGCTGAGACGCTTCGCCGAGCACTGGCGGGTGTTGTTTTCCTACCTGTGCCTGTTCGGCTTCGTCTACCCTTCCGAGCGCACCAGGATTCCGCACTGGGTCATGAGCGCGCTGATGGAGCGGCTGGAGGAGGAGCTCCATACGCCGCCGCCGGATGATCGCATCTGCCAGGGCACGCTCATCTCGCGCGAGCAGTACTTACCCGACCTGGAGCAATGGGGCTTCGCCGACGCACGCCTGACCATGTCGAACGCCATGACACAGGAGGAGATCGCGGAATGGACGCGCGCGATCCGCGGAAAGGGCTGAGGGTGAAGGCTGAGGATTAAGCTCTGGCCGCCAGCTACTAGGCGCGCCGCTCACCCACCGGGCGCACCGCGAACCTGAACACCGTCTTACCGATCACCACCGCGTCGCCATCCTTCAAGGTCTGCCGCGTGATGCGCCGGCCATTGACCAACACTCCATTGGTACTGTTGAGGTCTTCGATGATGGTGTGCGCCGGCCCCGCCAGGATCACCGCATGATGACGGCTGATGTACTTGGCATCGATCTGCAGATCGTTGTCGGGAGTGCGACCCACGCTGGTCTTGCGGCTGAGCACGTGCACGACCTCACTATCACCCTCGGAACGGATCAACAGCCTCTTGTCCCCGTCGGGCGCGATCTCGTGCGACCCGGTGGAGTCCAGCCGCTGCTGGATGGCTCCCAACAATACAGCGCTGTTGGCCGTCTCTTCCTCCAGCCGGCGGATCAGCGAGTCGCGATCCGTGAGCGCGGCGCGCGCTTCTTCCACAGTCGCGCGCCACTCATTATTGGTCTTCTCGAGCTCGTCGAGCCGTGTAATACGAGTCCGTAGATCCGTCTCGAGGCGATTGATCATGTCCTCCGCGGCACGCAGGTCGCCTTCCAACTCCTTGGCGCGAGCGACGCTCGCATTGGAGTCGGCCTGCAATACCCGCACGAACTCGTGTTGCTCGCCGATACGTCCCTCGAGCTCCTTGATACGAGCGTCGCTGGCAGCGATCTGCGCCATGTGCTCGCCACGCTCCGTACCCGCCTCCTGCAGGGCAGCCGAGCGCTGTTGCAATTCCGTGCGCACTGCTGAGAGCTCCATCTCGAGCTGCTCCACGCGCTTGCGCTGCACACCATTGGCGGCATCCAGCTCCTCCGCACGGCTGTTCGCTGTGCGGGATGCCGCGTCCAATTCCGCATTGCGGGTATTCGCATCGGCCAACTTCGACTCGAGAGAGTTCACCGTAGCGATGAGAGTGGCGCGCTCCGCACTGACCTTGTCCAGCTCGGCTTGGCGCTCCGCGAGCAACGCAGTCTGTTGCGCCGCAGCCCCCTCCAGGCCCCGGATGTGCTCCTCGCGCGACGCGAGGCTTTCGGTCAACGTTCCCACAGTACGCTTCAGGTCGTCTCCCGAACGCGTCGTCTCCTTCAGATCCGCCTGATGTTGGGAAACCCTGACACCGAGGCCACTGATCTCCTGCTCGAGCCTGGCGATGCGACCAGTACGCTCGTCCAGGCGGGATTCCAACTGCGTGGCCCGCCCGGTAGCCGCCGCGAGCTCTCCTTCGAGAGTGCGGATGCGGGCATCGCGCTCGTCGACCTCCCAGTACAGCGACGAGGAGATTTCCTGAAAGATGCCCCGGCGACCCTCCGTCGACTGCAGCGACTCCAGGTACGTCGCCGCCAGCGCCTGTGACGCGGTGAGATCCCTTTGAACGAGTGAGAGAGCCTTGTCACGCAGCGCCAGTTTCTCTTCGAATTCCTTGTCGTGCGCACGCAGCCGCTCGTTGGTTGCATCGCGCTCCGCCACACCGCGCTGCAGCTCCGCAACCCGCGCTTCCGCCGCAGCGATCGCGGCGCGGGCGTGAGCCAACTCGGCTGTCAGTTGTTTGGACCGCTGCTCTGCGACAGCGCGTTCCGCGTTGGAGTGCGCGAGCGCCTTCTCGATCTCGGCCAGCCGCTCGCCCTTGTACTTGAGCCGTTCCTCGACCTCACGCAGATTGTCGGACAGCGCATGAAGACTGACTTCGAGTTGTGTGCGCTTCTCGTCTACCGCGGCGCCGGCGGCGGCAGCGACTGCAACATCGAGAGGCGATGGCGCGACCTCAGCCGCTGCATCAGCCGTCTGCGACGGGATGATCCAGGTGTCGGTGGTGCCGGTACGGGCTTCCGCGGCGGAGGCGGCTGCGGCTTCATAAGCCGCAACGTCGAGGACCGGAAGCTCGGCGGTGGTTTCGAGATCGTTTTCGGCCACAGAAGTCGCGGACGACGAGGACTGGCGTTGCACACTCATGAGAACCGGAGCATCCCGCTAGGTCACTTCTTCTTTGCAAAAGTGTAGCGCCGATGCGTGACGTTCGGCAGCGTGAGCGTCAGCCCCGCAGGAACTCCCGGATACCGTCGGCGACCAGCTCCGACGCCACCTCGAACAGCCCGGCCCCCTGATCGGCCAAGTCCATGCACCGCGCCTTGGGTAGAACTTCGCGCGCGCGCAGGGTGGCATCCCACAGCTCGTCCCGGGGTCGGAGCAACAACACCTGTTGGGTGATCAGGCTGAGGCGCTCCCGTACTGCATACTGCAATGCAGCATGTGTCAGCCAGGACGGGTGGACCCCATTGCGCAGCTTCTCCACGAACGTGCCGGTCACGAGCTCGATCGGAGCCGCCGCCCCGTACGCATCCGCGATCCGCTGCCATTCCGCTGCGAGTTGCGGCCCCTCGGAAGCGGAGGCGATCGATGGGGGCTGGCGCTTGGCCGCCTCGCGCTCAGGCTCCGTAAGAAGCGGTACCGAGACGAGCACCACGCGCCGGATTTGCTTCGGACGCGTAATGGCCAGCTCCGCTGCAATGAGCGACCCGGCGTTGTAGCCGAGTATGTCGATCTGCCGGAAGCGCATGCTCTCGAGAAAATCGCCGACGGCGGCCGCGTAGTCGACGATGGCGGGTCGTGAGGTCGGCGGATCCGAATCGCCAAATCCCGGCAGGTCGGGGGCGTACACCGAGCGGTCGCGACCGGCGATCGCCAGGAAACGCTCGAACATGCGACCGGATAGCGGGCTCTTGTGAAGACACAGCAAGGGAGTGCCTTCCTCGAAGCCACCTCCAGGCGGAATTGCATTGTGGACGTGCAATTGTCCGTAGCGACTCTCGAAATAACCTCGCCGCACGCGCGGCTTGGCTTCGACATAGCGGCTCGAGACAGTCCCTTTGACCATACTGTGCTCCGAAACGGGCAGAAGATACTGCCACGGGTTGCCGGGAACCATAAGGAACGCGTCACGAACTTCGATATGGAGGCTTTGCGCTCCGTTCGGGCGCGCTTAAATTGCTGCCCTCAACGAAGGAGCCGCCATGCTCAGAACCGCCACACGGCTGATCGCGACCCTGGTCGTCAGTGCCCCCCTCGCAGGCTGCGGCCTCGCCGAGACCGGAGTCGCCACCGCGACAGGGGCGGCAACGGAAGCCCAGCAGGCCAAGCAAGCCAAACAAATCGAGGCGCAGGTGCAAAGCCGGATCGACGCAGCGGCCCAACAGGACGAACAGAGGCGACGGGCCGCCGACGCCGAATCACAGTAACCCCCTCCCAACAAGCGGCGTGCCGGCCAGGCGGAGCCCAGCCGGCACAGCTCACCTCGTCGAGGTGGCGAAACGGTCAGCGCCGCTTCGCCTTTTTCCCACTCTTCTTCGCCACCTTACCCCGTTTGGCTGGCCCACTGGTCTTGCGGGCGCTGGTGCTCTTGGCCGCCGGCTTCCTGGCCTTCTTGGCCGCTTTTTTGGCCGCTTTCTTGACAGCCTTCTTGCCCGCCGCCTTTTTGGCGGCCGTCTTCTTCGCGGCCGCGGGCTTGCGGCCGGCGCTCCTGGCTGCCGCCCTCTTACCCTTCTTGGCCGCTTTGCCGGCCGTCTTTCTCGCGGCAGCCGGCTTCGCGGACGCAGGCTCGGCGGCAGGAGCCTCAGCGGCCGGGGCCGCTGACTCCGCCTTCGCCGCAGCCTTCGCGGGCCGCTTCCTGGCCGCCGGCTTCTGCGCCTCCGCTTTCGGCGGCTCCACTACCGCGAAAGCGCCGCCCTGGGGGTCCATCATCATGGTGATCCAGCTACCGCCCGGAACCTCCATGGGCCCGTTCAGTACCCGGCCACCGGCGGCTTTCGCGGCATTCGTTGCCTTCGTGCAATCCGGAACCCGCACATAGCTCAGCCAGTGCGCGGGAGTCGAAGGTGCCTGCAGGTTGTAGATGCCACCGACTTGGGCGCCACCGTGGTTGATGAGCTGGTAGACGCCCATGGCCCCCATGTCGTGCGCATCGCCCTTCTCCCAGCCAAACAGCTCGCTGTAGAAGCTCAACGCGGCGGCGTGGTCCGTCGTCGCCAGCTCATGCCAGGTGAACTCACCCGGGGCACCGGAAGGGCCCGCACCGTCAGGCGCCTCACCGGGCGGCGAGTACACCGCAAACGTGGCCCCCTGCGGATCCGTCATCACCGCGTACCGGCCCATGTTCGGAATATCGGTGGCGCCTTTCAAAACCTTGCCGCCGAGACGCTCGGCCGCAGCCACGGTGGCATCCACATCGGGGGTCGCCACATAAACGATCCAGTGCGGCGGAGTCCCGGTTTCGCCTCCGTCCGACGGCAGCCCGGTCAGGCCGCCAACTTGAGTCTTACCAGCCATCCACAGGGTGTAGGAAGGCATTCCCGAGTCCTGCGTCTTCCACGGAACGACTTTCGAGTAGAAGGCGGCCGCTGCATCCGTGTCCGTCGTCATCAACTCGTGCCAGACAAATCGTCCCCGAATATCCGCGTTGCTCATGGTACGTTTTCCCCTTGTTTGCGAGCGCGCGTTGACATTCTGCACTGCTACGCCGCGCACTTCCATGTGTGTTGTTGAATTTCTGTTTGGACCGAGGCGCGTGGCACGCGTTTCACCCGGCAAACGCCAGACTTACGACTCCGACGAGGATGCATGCGGCTCCGACGAGTCGCGCGGGTGCGGCATCCTCGCGCAACAGACGCGACCCGAAATAGGTACCGACCAAAGTGCTCAGCTCGCGGGCGGGTGCGACATGGCTCACCGGTGCGATCCGCATGGCGAATAGCACCAGGATGTAACCCAAAGGACCTAGGACACTCACCACGGCCGCGGGCCGCGCGTACGCCCGCGCCTCGCGAGCCACTCCCGCCCGATCCCGCAAGGCAAAAGGCGCGAGCATCACTACACGTACCAGATTCCCACTGAAATCGATGATGAACGGCGACAGAGCGAGTGTTTTTACGGCCCAACCGTCATTCACGGTATAGGCGGCAATGAACGCTCCCGTGAGCAGCCCAAAGGAGATACCGACTTTCGGCGCACGATGCGGCTCGCGGGTCAGCCCCGCGACCAGCAGGATACCGGCCACGATCAGAACGAGACCCAGTCCAGCCAGCCATGTCGGCCGCTCCCCGAGCAAGAGCGTGGCGCCCACGAAGGACAGCAAGGGTCCCGAGCCGCGGGCTATCGGATAGACCAGAGACAGATCCGACGCCCGGTATCCCGCCTGCAGAGCAAGGGAGTACCCCAGGTGGAGCACGCTCGTCCCCGTTAGCGCGAGCCACTGCAGCGCGCCGAAATGCGGCCGCTCCTCGTACACGATCCACGCGATGAGCGGGAGATACAGAACGATGGAGCCGACCGAATATAGCCACACGAAGTGGCGCGAGCCGGCCGCCTTTTTCGCAGCCAGATTCCACGTCGAATGAGTCACCGCGGCGAGCAACACGGCGATCAACGCGAGGACGGGCATTTAGGTGGTCAGTGACATGGCGCGGGACTAACTCAAAGCGACGAAATCTCCCTCGAACGAAGCAACCTTGGCCTTCGAGTGCACGAGGTGCGCGGCGAGCGTGAGGCGCGCGCGACCCCGACGAGCAAGCGTCTCCCGGAAACGCTCCCATGCCTCGGCATCGCCGAAATCGCACACGGCTTCGAAATCACCGGGAATCGGCTTCTCATATTCCATGTGGCTGCGCTGGATCACCAGCCGGGCGTCGAGCCGTGCTTCCTCGAGCCTCAGGTGCAGCAGCGTCCACGCGGAGAGAGTCGCAAGGGCAGCGGCGCTCCCGCCGAAAACTGTTTCGGTATGGTTGACGTTTGGTCGCAATGGCGCGGCCAGCTTCACGTAGCCGACGCTCGCGGTGCGGACTTGCACACCCATCGCAGCGGACAAAGGAATGTATTGATACAGATAGCGCTGCACTCGCGTCTCAGGTTCTTCGACTGTCATACCCGCATGCTCAAGGTGCAGGCGTGGATTCGCAAGACTTGCCAAGAGCGCTCCGCTGTGAATGCTCGAGAAAAATGAGATACAGACCACTGGCCATCACGATGCCGCCGCCGAGATAAACGCGAGGCGCGGGTAAAACACTCCATACCACCCAGTCGATGGCGATGCCCCACAGTAGCGCCGTGTATTCAAACGGCGCCACCACCGAAGGGGGTGCGGAGCGGAAGGCCTCGGTCAGGAGATGTTGGCCAAGAGCACCGAAAAGACCCAGCACCGCGAGCCACGCCCAATGCTCCCGAGCCAGCGGGACCCAATGGGGAACGGCAAGGGCTCCGGTCATGAGTGTCATCAGGCCGACGGTCCAGACAATCACACTCGTCGTCGTGTCCGTACGCGAAATCACTCGCAGAGCGATTACGCTCAGCGCATATGCGGTAGCGGAGATGGCCGCCGCAAGAGCTCCGAGTGTCACGAGACCGGACGCGGAGGGTCTCAACATAATGATCACGCCGATGAGCCCGACAGTGATGGCGACCCAGTTGCGCCAGCCGACGCGATCGCCGAGCAGCGGCACGGCAAGCGCGGTCACGAGAAGCGGCTCGGCGAGAAAGATCGAATAGGCGTTGGCCAGCGACAGGGTGCGCAAGGAGTAAATGAATCCGCCGAGCATGACCACCATCAGAACCCCACGCACCAGGTGCATCCCGAACCGGCGGGGCTTCAGATCCCGGTAGCGCCCTTTCAGCACGGCCGGAAGCGCCATGAAGGGCAATGAGGCGAGACCGCGCAGAAAAGCGATCTCCATGGGTGGGTAATGCTCCGCGAACAACTTGAGCATGGAATCCATGCCCGCAAAGGCGGCCACCGCCATGAGCATTGTGCCGATGGCTCTGAGACGTCCGTGGTGCTCGGTGGGACCTTGGATATCCGCCGTGCTCACCATCGCGGGAGCACAGCAACGTCAGCGGTCAACTTCGTGAATCCGCTTCGGCCTGGCGCTGCGGAGCAGGGGTCTTCGGCCGGTAGCCGATACCCAGCAGGTGCGCGGGCACGGGAAACGCGCTCACGAGCGAGGCCAACAAGGTCGAGAGGTACGGAACGGACTGGATCAACAGCACCACGATCCAGGCGAACCGGTCGGGTCCATGTTGCTGGGGCGAGTGGGCTACGCCCCAGGCGGCCAGCCATAGACCGATCATCATCGCCGACTCCTCGCGCGCCGCCGCGAGCGCGCTCAGCCACCGTGCGGAGCGGCCGGCCTTGGGCGTTCGGAAGAAGGGCTCGCTGCGCGTAACCAACCCCTTCACCACCGCCGTCCCGATGGTATGGGTGAGCGCAAGGCCCGCCACGGCCGCCGCGATCGTCTGCCGGAAATTCGCGCCCACCCGCACCCGGTACAGGTGGACGAGCTTCGCGAGCTTGAAGGTAAAGAGCGACAGCGGCAGGACCGAATACATCACCAGCGGCGGATCGATGCGGTGCGGGTCCAATATCATCGCGGCCGACCAGCCCAGCGCCGCGATATTGAACAGCATGTTGCATCCGTCGGCGACCCACGGTAACCACCCTGCGACGAAATGGTAGCGCTGTCCCATCGAGAGCGGACCACCTTCCGTGAAAAAAGCGCGCGCATGCCGTTTGAGGATCTGCATGGCGCCATAGGCCCAGCGGAAACGCTGCTTCTTGAAGTCGATGAACGTGTCCGGCATCAGGCCGCGACCATAGCTCGTCGGCGTGTACAGAGCCTCGAAACCGGCCTCGAAGATCCGCAGCCCGAGCTCCGCATCCTCGGTGATGCACCACTCGGCCCAGCCGCTCCCGAGCTGCGCCCGTCTCACCATCGTCATGGTGCCATGTTGGATGATGGCATTGCGCTCGTTGCGCGTGATCATGCCGATGTGGAAGAACCCACGGTACTCGGCGTAGCACATCGCCTTGAATGCACTCATGCCCGCATCACGGTAATCCTGCGGCGCCTGAACGATCGCGACGTGAGGATCCTGGAATCCGGGAACGAGATCGCGCAACCAGCCCGCGTCGACGACATAGTCGCTGTCGATGACCGCGATGATCTGCGCATCGGATGCTGTATGGCGGAGAGCGAAATTCAGGGCGCCCGCCTTGAAGCCCTGCAGCGGCGCCACGTGGAAGAACCGAAAGCGATCACCCAGTCGGGCGCAATGCGCCTCGACAGGCCGCCAGACACTCTCGTCCCGGGTATTGTTGTCGATCACCAGCACTTCGAAATTCGAGTAATCGAGCCGCGCCAGGGCGTCGAGCGTCTCGATGAGCATGTCGGGCGGCTCGTTGTACGCCGGCACGTGGATCGACACCTTCGGCTGGGGCTCGCCATTGGCCAGCGCGAGCGAGCCGAGCCGGCGCCGGTAGCTCACCCAATGCGCCTCGGCCCACTCGTGAGCCTCTGACAGCAACACGAGAATCACACCCAACATACCCAGCAGCAGCAGGACGCCGGCGACGACGCTCGAGACCGTCATGTATTGTTGCGTGAAGTCGTAGAACACCCAGACCGCGATCGTCGCCGCCGTGTACACCACCAGGGCCAGGAAGCTTCGCCCGCGATTGCGCAGCGCCGCGCTATTCAAATAGAAGACACCCAACACCAGGAGCGCGACCGCCACGGATATCGCCGCGAGCACATGCCACTCCGGAACCCGAACGATGGCCGCGGTGAACTCGAACTTTGGCCTGCGCTCGACGTCGTAGACGCCCCAGTAAGACCCGACGGCGCCTTCCTGGTAGGCCTTCCAAGGCTGATCGAAGGCTTCCATCAGGTAGTAGATGATCTGCTCCTTCTCGGCGCGCTTGAGAAAGCGGCGCAGGAACAGGGCCTCATTCGAATCGGAGGCGACGGCGGACTCGCGCGTGCGCCCGCGGCTCGGCCAGCCGACTTCGGCGACCACTATGGGCTTGCCGGGGAAGGCCTTCTGCAAGCGCCGGAACTGCGCGAAGGAGTAATCGACCGCGGTATCGACACTCAGACCTTCCCAGTAAGGCAGCAGGTGCACGCCGATGAAATCAACATGGTCCGCGAGCTCCGGATGCGACAGCCAGACGTGCCAGGGCTCGGCGGTGCTGACGGGCTGACCGATGGCGTTGCGCGCCTTGTCGAGGTACTTCTCGAGCTCCTCGATTGGAATATCACCGCGCAGGACGACCTCGTTACCGACGATGACCCGCACGACATTGATATGAGTGTTCGCCAGCTCGATGGCCGCATCGATCTCCGACTCGTTGGCATCGGTATGGTTGTCGATCCACGCACCGACGGTGACGTTGATTCCGTGACGCTCCGCCAATTGCGGAATATGCGCCAGCGGGCCGTAGGTGCTGTATGTGCGGACAGCCAGGGTCTTGCGCTCCAGCAGTTGCAGATCCTGGTCGATCTCACCGTCGGTCGGCATTTCCTTGTGGGTCGGATCCTCACCGATCCGGAACGGCGAGAACGCGAACCCCTGGATCCGGGCGGGCCAGGGTGGCTCGAGCGTGGGACGATTGAGGAGGGCCCAGACGGCAAAGGTCAGGGTCGCGAACAGGGCCGCGATCAACAGGCCGGGTAAGCTTTTCACTCCCCGTAACCCCATTTCTCTACTTTCTCGACGGTGTTTCTGGACCTACCAGACGCCCACGTTCTGCATGGACTTCCAGGGCTCGGCGGGTGCCAGCGCTGCCCCCTTTTGGAGCAACTCGACGGAGATATTATCCGGCGAGCGGATGAAAGCCATTCTCCCATCACGCGGCGGCCGATTGATGACCACACCGCGGTCGACCAGCTTTTGGCAGGTCGCGTAGATGTCGTCGACCTCGTAGGCGAGGTGACCGAAGTTGCGCCCCCCGCTGTAGGTCTCGGGGTCCCAGTTGTAGGTGAGCTCCACTTGCGCCGATTCGTCGCCGGGAGCGGCTAGGAACACCAACGTAAAGCGCCCCTGGGGGACTTCCTTGCGCTGGATCTCGCGCAGACCCAACGCATCACAGTAGAAGCGCAGTGATGCGTCGAGATCGGTGACGCGAACCATCGTATGCAGGTACTTCATCAGAACATTTCCGACGGGCCAGGGGTCTTGATGCTCACTTTATAGCGGGACGGAATGAAGTCCCCGGTGATCATCTCTTCGTAGCTCTGGCCCGGTCCGACCATGGGATACACGCCGGCGTCGGGGTCGATCATGACTTCGAGGAACGCGGGTCCCTCGAACTTCACGAACTCCTCGATCACACGCGGAACATCCTCCTTACGGTCGAGGCGCACGGCGTAGCGGAAGCCGTCGGCTTGCGCGGCCTTGATGAAATCCTTCTTGTGCAACGAGCGATCGCTGGCGGACAGGCGTCCTTTGAAGTACAGCTTCTGCCACTGCTTCACCATGCCGTCGCCGAAGTTGTTGAGCACCACGACTTTGACCGGCAGGTTGTAGGTCGTCACCGTCTCGAGCTCGCCGATGTTCATGCGGATGCTCGAGTCGCCATCGATGTCGATGACCAGGCGCTTGGGATTCGCGATCTGCGCGCCGATGGCCGCGGGCAAGCCAAAGCCCATCGTTCCCATACTTCCGGAAGTGAGCCAGAGGCGCGGGTGGCGGAAATCACAGTACTGCGCGGCCCACATCTGATGTTGGCCGACGCCCGTCGTGATGATCGCCTCACCCCGGGTGTGCTTGTTGATCTCCTCGATCACGTAGTACGGCTGGATCAGCGAGCTGGCGCGGTCGTAGTTCATCGCATAGACGCGCTTCAGCTCCGTGACGTGCGCGTGCCACGCGCTGTAGTCGCGCGTGAACTTCTCGCGACGACCGTGTGCAGTGAGCGTCTGCAGCGCCTCGGTCAAGAGACCAATGTGGCTCCACTGCACACGTTTGACCTTGTTCACTTCGGCGCGATCAACGTCGAGGTGAGCTATGCGCTTCGCATTCCTTGCGAATTTCGCCGGCACACCCGCCACGCGATCATCAAAACGGGCCCCGACGGTAATCAGAAAATCGCAATCATCCACAGCGTAGTTCGCGAACGCTGCACCGTGCATGCCGAGCATGCGCATGCAAAGCGGGCCGGTCGTATCGACGGAACCGATACCCATGAGCGTCGTGACGACGGGGATATTGAAGGCAGTCGCGAACTCGGTGAGCGCGCTCGCCGACCCTGCGTTGATGACACCACCACCCGCATAGATCAGCGGACGCTCGGCTTCTCCGAGCATCTCGAAGAAGCGCGCCGCTTCGTGGGTATCGATGACCCGGTCCGCGAGCTCCTTCATCCGGCGCCGGTAGCCCGGAATCGGCAACATGCCGCCGCCGTGGAATATGCCTTCCCAGTTCTGCACATCCTTTGGGATGTCGACGACGACCGGGCCGGGACGACCCGTCCGGGCGATCTCGAACGCAGTCCTCACCGTCGCTTCGAGCTTCGTCGGATCGGTGACCAGGAAAATGTGTTTCGCCACGGAGCCCATGATCGAGGGCACCGGGGCCTCCTGAAAGGCGTCGGTGCCGATGGCGGCAGTGGCCACCTGGCCGCAAATCACGACAATCGGCACCGAATCGGCCATCGAGTCGCGCACCGGTGTAACAGTGTTCGTCGCGCCCGGGCCCGAGGTAACGATGCAGACTCCGACGCGCCCCGTGGCGCGCGCATAGCCGGCAGCCATGAACGCGGCACTCTGCTCGTTCGAGGGCACGATGAGCGGAATCGGCGCCTCGCCGCTGCGGCCCTGCTGCTCGTTATAGAGAAATACAGCGTCGTACGTCGGCAGGATGGCCCCGCCGCTGTAGCCGAAAATCGCGGTAACCCCTTCATCCGCCAATACCTGCATGATCATCCGGGCGCCGGACATTTTCTGGCCGGCCAGCGGATGCCCGAAGGGGCGGGGCTGAATTACCGTGTCGCTCATGTGGGACTCTTTAACAGAAAATTGCAAAAAAACCGCAGGGAACGACTGAGCCTAGCAGCTTGCGGTGTGAGCGCAAAGCGATGTACCTGGAGGCAAGCCGGACGCGCTCCGCTATGATCGAAGCCGTGCATACCCGAGGAATCCATTCCCAGCCCATGACCCCAATGCGCCACATCATCGCGATCCTGCTTCAGAACGAAGCCGGCGCGCTCACCCGGGTGGCGGGCCTGTTCTCCACCCGTGGCTACAACATCGAATCCTTGTCCGTCGCCCCGACGGACGACCCGACTGTATCGCGCCTGACCCTGGTGACAAAAGGGTCCGATGCGGTCATCCAGCAGATCGCCAATCAGCTGAACAAGCTCGTCGACGTCGTGAACGTCGAGGACATGACCCTGGGCGAGCATCTCGAGCGGGAACTCGTCCTGCTGAAGCTGAAGGTACGGCCTGAACGTACCGATACGGTCCGCGGTCACGTGGTACGCCTGGGTGGTCGTGTGCTGGATCCGGCACAGGACGGCTTCATCGTGGAACTGACCGGCAGCGAGGCCGAGGTCAACACGTTCATCAGTGAGCTCGCGCGGGATGCCGAGCTGCTCGAGGTCGTACGCAGCGGCGCGCTGGGCATCGCCCGAAACGCCCGTCCCTTACGCGTCGTACGTTAACCGCGGCAACGAGTACTGACGCAATCTGGCGACGGTTTTCGTAATAAATCGTCCGTTGCTCGCAGCTCGATAGTCCTCGTAAGATCAGTCGCTCGATCAGGGTGGGTCTGAAGCACCGCGCGTGTCCACGCACCGCACGCGCGGAGGTCAGGAGTTGCCGGGCTTCGTCGACTCGGCTGCACATTCCGGCGCCGTCGATCGACGTAGCGGCGCCTCTTGGGAATCCCATGCACGTATTCAAGAGCCCGCCAGCCCCTCGTAAGCCGTCGCGCCGACCCAAAATCCAAAGCACGAACAATCGCTCACGCGAGAAGGACTCCCGTCCGGTCGATGCGTTGAATGGCGAGACGAGTCAGATACTGGCTGCGCTCGTTGCCCTCAAACGCGGCAACAGCGACGTGCGCCTGCCCGAAGAATGGCCCGGCCAGGCAGGTCGCATTGCCGAAGCTTTCAACGAAGTCGTCGAGCTCAATGTCCGTACCGCGCGCGAGCTCGCGCGGCTGAATCAAGTTGTAGGCCGCGAGGGCAAACTTCGCCATCGCGCCTCACTCGGCAACGTTAGTGGCTTCTGGTACGACTCGATCGAAAATATCAACGCGCTGATCGAGGACCTCGTGCATCCGACTACCGAAGTCGCGCGTGTCATCGGTGCGTTTGCCCAAGGCGATCTCACCAAAACCATGGCGCTCGAAATCGAGAATCGGGCCCTGGAAGGCGAGTTCCTGCGCACGGCCAAAACCATCAACAAGATGATCGAGCAGCTGAGCTCGTTCGCGACCGAAGTAACGCGCGTGGCGCGCGAGGTAGGCACCGAGGGCAGCCTCGGTGGTCAGGCACGAGTCGAAGGCGTGTCGGGAACCTGGAAAGACCTCACCGAAAGCGTGAACTTCATGGCCGGCAACCTGACAGGCCAGGTGCGCAACATCGCCGAAGTGACGAAGGCGGTGGCCGCAGGTGACCTTTCGAAGAAAGTTACCGTGGACGTGAAGGGCGAAATCCTCGAGCTGAAGAACACCGTCAACACGATGGTGGACCAACTCCGCTCATTCGCGTCCGAAGTGACTCGTGTGGCGCGTGAAGTCGGCACCGAGGGCATCCTGGGCGGGCAGGCGGCCGTGAAAGGTGTATCGGGCACTTGGAAAGATCTCACCGAAAGCGTGAACTTCATGGCGGGCAACCTGACAGGTCAGGTCCGCAACATCGCCGAAGTGACGACCGCTGTCGCCGCGGGCGACCTGTCGAAGAAGATCACCGTCGACGTCAAAGGCGAGATCGAAGAGCTCAAGGACACCATCAACACGATGGTCGATCAGCTTCGATCGTTCGCCGCCGAAGTGACCCGGGTGGCGCGCGAGGTCGGCACCGAAGGCAGTCTCGGCGGACAGGCGCGAGTGGAAGGCGTCTCCGGCACGTGGAAGGATCTCACCGACAACGTGAACCTGATGGCGAGCAATCTCACCAGCCAGGTGCGCGGCATCGCCAAAGTCGTGACCGCTGTTGCCAATGGAGACCTGAAACAGAAGCTGAAGGTCGAGGCCAAGGGCGAGATCGCGGAGCTGGCTGAAACGATCAACAGCATGACCGACACGCTCGCGACGTTCGCGGAGCAGGTGACGGGCGTGGCGCGCGAGGTGGGTGTCGAGGGCAAACTCGGCGGCCAGGCGAAAGTGCCAGGGGCTTCCGGTACCTGGAAAGGACTGACCGAAAACGTCAACCAACTCGCGGCGAATCTCACGACACAGGTTCGCGCGATTGCGGAAGTTGCCGTAGCCGTGACCAAAGGTGACCTGACACGGTCAATCACCGTGCAGGCGGAGGGAGAGGTCGCGGCCCTCAAGGACACCATCAACGAGATGATCCGCAATCTCAAGGACACCACGGAGCAGAACACCGAGCAGGACTGGCGTAAAACCAACCTCGCGAAGTTCACCCGCATGCTGCAGGGTCAGAAGGATCTCGTCGCGGTCGGCCAGGTGATCCTGTCGGAGCTGTCACCGGTCGTCGGCGCGCAGCAGGCGGAGTTTTACGTGTTGGACAATGCCGGCGCCGCCCAGAAGCTGCGACTGCTGGCGAGCTATGCCTCCGGCGGCCAGGGGTCCCATGGCAAGGAGCTCGATCTCGGCGAGGGCCTGGTCGGTCAATGCGCCGTCGACAAGCAGAAAATCCTGATCCACCGCGTCCCGGCGGACGCCATCCGCATCTCCTCGGGCCTGTCGTCGAGCGCACCCCAGGATATCCTGGTGCTGCCGATCGTGTTCGAGGGCCAGGTCAAAGGCGTGCTCGAGCTCGCTTCCCTGGAGCATTTCAGCTCCACGCACCAGGTGTTCCTGGATCAGCTCACCGAGAGCATCGGCGTGGTGATCAACACCATCGAAGCCAACATGCGCACGGAGAACCTGCTGCAGCAGTCCCAGTCGCTCGCACAGGAATTGCAGCAGACGAACCTGGAGCTGCAGGAGAAGGCCCAGCTGCTCGCCCACCAGAACCAGGAGGTCGAGCGCAAGAACAGCGAAGTCGAGCAGGCGCGCCAGGCGCTCGAGGAAAAGGCCAAGCAGCTGGCCCTCACCTCGAAGTACAAATCCGAATTCCTGGCGAACATGTCGCACGAGCTGCGCACTCCGCTCAACAGCCTGCTCATTCTCTCGGACCAGCTCTCGCACAACAGCGATGGCAACCTGACATCGCGCCAGGTCGAGTTCGCACGCACGATTCACTCGGCGGGCAACGACCTGCTCATGCTCATCAACGACATCCTCGACCTGTCGAAGATCGAGTCGGGCACCGTCGTCGTCGACGTGGGCGAGCTGCACTTCGACGAGCTGCAGATGTATGTCGAGCGCAATTTCCGGCATGTGGCCGAGGCCAAGAACGTAGGGTTCGTCGTACTCCTGGGCGAGCAGTTGCCGCGGACAGTCATCACGGACGCCAAGCGCCTGCAACAGATCCTGAAGAACCTGCTGTCGAACGCCTTCAAATTCACCCACCGCGGCCAGGTCACACTCACCATCGACCACGCCGATGGCGGCTGGAGCCCGGAGAACGAGGAGCTCGAGCGGGCTCACGAGGTGTTGGCGTTCTCGGTCCATGACAGCGGCATCGGCATCTCCGCCGACAAGCAGCAGATCATCTTCGAGGCGTTCCAACAGGCGGACGGCAGCACGAGCCGCAAATATGGCGGCACCGGCCTCGGCCTGGCCATCAGCCGCGAGCTGTCGAAACTGCTCGGCGGCGAGATCCGGCTCGTCAGCGCGCCCGGCAAGGGAAGCATCTTCACGCTGTACATCCCCCAGACCTACATCGGCTCGCGCTCGACCCGGCAGCGCACCGCCGCCGAGGTCGTCGCCCTGGCCAAGACACCCAACGTCCAGCTGAACGACCTGTTTCTCGACAGTGGGATCCAGCTCCCGGTGACGGGCCTGACACTCACGGAGGAGCCGGAGCAGGAACCGCTCCCCAACGAGGCACAGGACGATCGCGACTCCATCCAGGAGGATGATCGCGTCCTGCTGATCGTCGAGAATGATCTTGCGTTCGCCCGGGTGTTGCTCGATGCCGCGCGGCAGAGAGGTTTCAAAGGCTTGGTCACCACGCTCGCTTCCGGCGCGCTCGCCCTGACCCGGGACTTCGAGCCGGATGCCGTCACGCTCGACCTCCATCTGCCTGACATGAATGGCTGGCGCGTGTTGAATCGGTTGAAGAACCATCTCTCGACGCGCCACGTGCCTGTGTGTGTCGTCTCGACCGACGGCGCGCGAGCCCAGGCCCTCGAGGCGGGCGCCGCCGGATTCATCGCCAAGCCGTTGCAATCGAAGGATGTGCTCGACGCGGCGGTCGGCGACTTGTACCGCTTCGTGACCCGCCCCGAGCGACACCTGTTGATTCTCATGGCCGAATCACCGGAGCGCGACGAGATCGTCGACCTGCTCTCGGGCAACGATGTGCGGATCTTTCCGGTCGCGACGGCCGCGGCCGCCAGTGATGTGCTGCGCGAGCAGCCGATCGACTGCCTCGTCATCGGGCCGGACGCCCCCACCCTGGACCCGCAGTTGTGCGAGCCCCTCCTCATCGACGAAGGCACGGGGTTGGAACAACCGGCAATCGTGTTCTACGCGGCGGACCGCGCCGAGCCCGGCTATGACGAGTTCCGGCGCCGCTTCAAGGATCGACTCACCTTGCGCGAGGCACCCTCACGCGAGCGCCTGCTCGAGCAGACCACGTTCTTTTTGCACCGCAACCTGGTGTCCTTGAACGGCAAGGCGCGTCAAGAGCTCGAGTCGCTGCGGGAATCGCAACCGGCGCTCGCCGACCGGAAGGTTCTGATCGTCGATGACGACATGCGCAATATTTTCGCGCTCGCCACGGTGCTCGATGAGCAGGGTATGATCGTGATCTCCGCCGACAACGGCCGCGAGGCGATCCAACATGTGCTGCAGGATCCCTCGATTGACGTCGTCCTGATGGATATCATGATGCCGGAGATGGATGGCATCACCACGATCCAGGAGATCCGCAAGATTCCTGAGCGGCACGAGCTGCCGATCATCGCGGTGACCGCGAAGGCGATGAAAGGTGACCGTGAGAAGTGCATTGCAGCAGGGGCGTGGGACTACCTTTCCAAGCCCGTCAACACCCAGGACCTCCTCGCCGCATTGCGAGCCTGGCTGAAGGACTGAGAAAGTGTCACATCCGCGTGCGCGCATCCTGATCGTCGACGATCTGCCGGAGAAGCTCCTGGTCTATCGGACCTTGCTCGAGGATCTCGATGCGCAGATCGTCGAAGCCCATTCTGGAACGGAGGCACTGAAGCGGGTACTCGAGGGCGAGTTCGCGGTCATCCTGCTCGACGTCAACATGCCCGACATCGACGGACTGGAGACGGCCAATCTCGTCCGGCGGCACAAGAACGGCCGCCACACGCCGATCATCTTCATCACCAGCTACGCGGACGAGATGCAGACGGCACGCGGCTACGAGCTCGGCGCGGTCGACTACATTCTTTCGCCGATCATCGCGCCCGTACTGCGCACGAAAGTGCGTGTTTTCGTCGACCTCTACGAGGCCCGGGCGGCGCTGTCCCTGTCGAACCAGGAGCTCGAAACACGCGTCGTGGAGCGAACGGCGGAACTGCAGAAGAGCAACGAGCGCCTGCACGATGAGATCGCGGAGCGCTTGCGCGCCGAAGCCGAGCGCGAAGCGCTACTCGCACGAGAAAAGGTTCTGCGCGCCGAAGCCGAGGAGTTGAGCCGCCTGAAGGACGAGTTCCTCGCGACGATGTCGCACGAGCTGCGCACGCCACTGAACGCGATATTCGGTTGGATTACGTTGTTACGCACGCGCCGGCTCGACGAAGCTACTCAGGAGCGGGCTCTGGAGACCATCGAGCGCAACGCGCGCGCGCAAAAGAGACTCATCGAAGACCTGTTGGATGTGTCACGTATCGTGACAGGCAAGGTCGCACTCGAGCTGGTCACTGTCGATCCACGGCGCGTGGTCGAGGCCGCGCTGGAGACGATGCACCCGGCCGCCCAGACAAAAGGGCTGAAGATCGTGCCATTGTTGGATACCGGCGCCGGCACGGTCCGTGGCGACTTCGCGAGGTTGCAGCAGGTCGTCTGCAACCTCCTATCCAACGCGATCAAATTCACCGACGCGGGCGGACACGTGGAGGTCTGCCTCGCGCGCCGCAACGGAGAAGTTGAAATCAGCGTCGCCGACAGCGGGCAGGGGATCAAGCCGGAGTTCCTGCCGTTGGTGTTCGATCGCTTCCGCCAGGAGGACGGCTCGATCAGCCGGCGCCATGGCGGCCTGGGTCTGGGATTGGCGATCGTCCGGCACCTCGTCGAATTGCACGCCGGAAGCGTGGACGCGCAGAGCGCCGGTGAGGGCAAGGGCGCGAAGTTCATCGTGCGACTACCGGTGCGCGAGGCGAATCTGCTGCCCCGGATGGCGGAGGTTCCGCCCGGCGGGATGGTTACGCCGGCGATGTTGATGGGTCTGCGGCTGTTGGTCGTGGACGACGACCCGGGTGCGCGCGAGTTGATCAGCGGCATGCTGGAGGGATTCGGCGCGCGGGTGAGCGTCGCCGACGGCGGCCAGGCGGCGCTGAAACTGCTGTTCGCCGAACGGCCGGACGTGTTGATCGCCGACCTCGGCATGCCGGAGATGGATGGCTACGCGCTCATCGAGCAGGTGCGCGCGTTGGATCCCGACTTCGGCGGAAAAACGCCCGCCGTCGCGGTCACGGCCTACGCCTCACCGCAGGACCGCCTGCGCGCTCTGCAGGCGGGCTACCAGAATCACGTGGCCAAGCCCGTCGAGGCGGAGGAGTTGGCCATCGTGATCGCGAGCCTCGCGGGCCGACCCGCCCAGGATAAGCGGGCCTAGCAGCCCTACCGCGCCGCGCAGCAGCGGCGCTGGCCGCAGACCTAGATCACACTGTCGGGAATCAACACCGTCGAGCCGGTCGTGCGGCGACCCTCCAGGTCCCGGTGTGCTTCGGCGGCGTCCGCCAGCGGGTAGCTCTGCCCGACCAACACTTTCACCGCCTTGCTCTTGACCGCTGCGAACAGCTCGCGGGCAGCGCTGTCGAGCGCCTCCCGAGTCGAGATGTAGTGAAACAGTGTCGGCCTCGTCAGGAAGAGCGAGCCGCGTTTACTGAGCTCCAGGGGACTTACCGCTGGCGGCGGTCCGGATGCATTGCCGTACGTCACCATCATGCCCAGCGGCCGCAGACAGTCGAGAGACTCCATGAATGTGTCCTTGCCGACGGAGTCGTACACCGCGGCCACGCCCTGCCCCTTGGTGAATTTCTTCACGTTGGGGACGATCTCGTCGCGACCGGAGATGAGCACGAGCTTGCAGCCGTATTTGCGCGCCAGCTCCGCCTTGGCGTCGCTGCCAACCACCCCGATGACCTTCGCGCCGAGCGCCTTCGCCCACTGGCAGAGGATGAGACCCACACCACCGGCGGCCGCATGCACGAGAATGGTGTCGCCCTTGGCGACGCGATAGGTCCGGCGCAGCAGGTAGTGCGCCGTCAGACCTTTCAACATGAGGGCGGCGGCTTGCTCATCGGACACGCCCTTCGGAACCTTGACGAGCCGCTCGGCGCTGACGTTGCGCAGCTCGCTGTAGGCGCCGGGCTTGGAATTCACGTAGGCCACCCTATCGCCGACACGAAAGCCGCGAACCTTGCGACCCAACGCCGTGATCACGCCAGCCGCTTCACGTCCCAGACCGCTCGGCAGCTCGTTCGGATAGAGCCCCGTGCGATCGTAAACGTCGATGTAGTTCACCCCGATGGCGGTGTGCCGTACCTGGGCTTCATCGGGTGCCGGCTTGCCCGGATCGAACTCCTCGAAACGAAGAACCTCGGGACCACCATGCTCGTGGAAACGGATGGCTTTGGGCATGAGTGCTACGGCTCCTTCGATCCAGCCCCTCTTGGGCCGGACCGAAGGATAGCGCAGCAGGTGGACGACCGGCGTGAGGGGTCAGAGCGCGGCGTCGTCGGTCTCGCCGGTACGAATGCGAATGACGCGCTCGATCTCCGTAATGAAGATCTTGCCGTCGCCGACCTTGCCCGTTTTGGCGGACTTGAGGATGGCCTCGATGACCTGGTCGACCAGATCACTGCGGACCGCGACCTCGATGCGGGTCTTGGGTACGAAGTCGACCACGTACTCGGCGCCGCGATACAGCTCAGTATGACCGCGTTGGCGGCCAAAACCCTTCACCTCAGTGACGGTCATGCCTGAAACGCCGATATCAGACAGCGCGGCACGCACGTCGTCGAGCTTGAACGGCTTAATGATCGCTGTGACCAGTTTCATGTGCGAGCTCTCCGTCGGATTTCCAGTGCGTTATTTATAGAAGAGGATGTTTTCGCGGCAGGAGAGAATTTGCAGCTTTCATGCCACGCTCGGGAACCAGTATAAATGACTGACTTCCGGTCCTGTCTCACCGCGCCGGAACCCGCCCTTGCACCATTCTGGCGCGACCTCCGGGGGCGTTTGCTCCTTGCTGGTGCGGCCCGAAAGCCTTCCTCTTAAGCTATCCTTGGCCTCGATGTTCGAACAAATTGTCATCGTCGGTGCCGGTCAGGCTGCCGTCCAGGCGATCGATACACTACGCCGCAAAGGGTTCACGGGGAAGATTGCGCTCGTGGGCGAGGAGCCGTGGCTGCCGTACCAACGGCCGCCCCTCTCGAAGAAATACCTTGCCGGCGCCCTGGAGCGAGATCGCCTGATGCTCCGCCCGACGCAGTTCTACACGGATCATTCCGTGCAGACTCATCTTGGCAGGCGTGTGGAGGAGATCGCCCGGGTCGACCAAAGATTGCGCCTGGATGATGGCTCCACGCTAGCTTACGACGCCCTACTACTGGCCACAGGCAGCCGGCCGCGCAAGCTGGTCGCCCCGGGGGCTGACCTGGGAGGCGTACATTTCCTGCGCACGATGACTGACGTCGAGCGCATCCGTGGCGACATGGGTCCTGGGAAACGCCTGGTGATCATCGGCGGCGGCTACATTGGCCTCGAGGTCGCGGCCACGGCCCGCGAGCTGGGCCTCGATGTCACGGTACTGGAGATGGCGGATCGGGTCATGAATCGGGTGACCTGTTCAGAAATCTCGTCGTTCTACGAGAAAGAGCACGCGCGGCACGGCGTGCGGATTATTTGTAACGCGAAGGTACGCGCACTCGCCGGCGACCCTCATTCGCGGCGCGTTCGCGCGGTGCTCACGGAGGATGGAGCGGAACATCCGGCCGACGTGGTCATCGTTGGAGTCGGCGTGCTACCCGTCGACGACCTGGCGATTGCCGCAGGCCTCGAGTGCTCGAACGGCATCAATGTGGACGACCACTGCCGCACCTCCGACCCACGGATCTACGCGGCGGGCGATTGCACGCACCACCCGAATCTCCACTACGGCCGTTGGTTACGCCTGGAGTCCGTGGACAATGCCTTCGAGCAGGCCACGACCGCTGCGCTGAACCTTCTGGGCGTTTCGACCGCGCACGACAAGGTTCCGTGGTTCTGGTCGGACCAATACGACCTCAAGATGATCATCGTGGGGATCTGCCACGGTCACGACACCGTTGTGACGCGGGGCAATCCGTCGTCTCGCAGCTTCAGTACCTGTTACCTGCGCAACGGCGAGCTCATTGCGATCGACAGCGTGAACAGTCCCAAGGACCAGATGGCGGCCCGCAAGATCATTGCGGCGCGGGGCCGGCCGAACCTGAACAAACTGGCGGACGCCGCCATCGCGCTGAAGGACGTGGTTTGACAATAAATCCGAGCCAGGTCTCGTGATGCGCCTCACGGTGCCCTGTTTTGGGCTGTGGGACCATCAATTCACGCGCGGTGCACTAACAACAGACACCGCATATCCACGCTAGGGGCCAATGTCGAACCGGAAGCTGTGCACAGGGAGTGCGGTGCTCACCTGTCTCACGCTCACCGGAACGGTGACGGCAGCACCCACATTCAAGATCCTCTACCACGAGCGGCTCGACATCACTCCGCGAGTCGACGCCAGTGGCCAACAACAAGTGAGCTTCGACGCTTACGGGCGGCATTTCGACATCGACCTCGAGCCCAACGACAACATCGCCCGTGGAGTGTCGCCGGACCGGCCCGATATCAAACCCTATCGGGGAACGGTCGTGGGGCAGGCGGGATCGTGGGTTCGCTTGACCAGGACCCGCGACGGCTGGCGAGGCGTCGTAAATGACGGCCACGATCTCTATGCCATCGAGCCGGCCAGCGAGATGAAAGATACGGCCGTGCAGCCGTTGCCCGCGAATGGCTCGAGCTCCGCGCCGGTGATATACCGTCTCGCTGACGCCATCCTGCCTGACGGCGCGGGCTTCTGCGGTAACGATGGCGACGCCCGCGTCAGCAGATCCTCCGCGCAAAAGGAATTCAGCCGCCTCGCGACCGAGCTCTCGACGAAGGACACGACAGGCGTCGCAACACGACAACTCACCGTCGGCGTCGTAGCCGATCATACGTTCACCGATGCGATCGGCAGCGATCCCGAAGGCGCGATCGTGGCCCGCTGGGACATTGTCGACGGGATCTGGTCATCCCAGGTCGGAATCAAAATTGTTCTCGGGACCGTCACGATCCTGACCGACGCGAACGATCGCTTCTCGGCGACGACCGTGTCCGGAGATCTGCTGAAAGAAGTCACCGGCTACCGGGCCGGGCTGCCCGCGCACGACGGAACGGGGCTCACTCACCTCCTGACGGGTCGCTCGATGGATGGCAATATCATCGGCATTTCCTACCTGGGTGCCGTATGCGACGGCTCCCAAGCAGTCAGCCTCTCGCAAAGTACGACGTCCCTGACCATGGGCGCTCTGATCGCGGCACACGAGTTGGGACACAGCTTCAACGCGGTTCACGATGGCGTGCCCGGCTCCTGCTCCACGACTCCGCAAACGTACCTGATGGCGCCCACCATCAATTTCAGTAACCAGTTTTCGGCGTGTAGTCTGCAAGCCATCAACCTGCGCGCGGTGACGGCTTCGTGTTTGAGGCAGATCGCGCCGGTGATCAGCCCCGATCCTCCACCCACAGGAAGCACTGGATCGAATGGAGGCGGGGGAGGGATCGTCAGCGATCCGGGAGCCAGCAGTAACAGCGGAGCGGGGAGCTCGGGCGGAACCAGCAGCAGTGGCACCGGCGGTAGCGGCGGCGGCCGTCTCGACCTCGCCTGGCTCGTGTTCCTGGGTGGCCTGCTGATGCTGCAACGGGCACGGACACTGCTACCGCGGCAAACAGGGACGATGGCAGATGAGATTTGTATCCAGGACCAGCCGGAACATTGCGCGCACGATCGTAGCGGTTGCGCTCGTGATGCTGATTCTATTGGTGCTCGCGTGGCGTCCCGCGACCGAGCCTATTGAGCCGCCCGCAGCTAGCCTGTTCGATTCCGCGCTGATCCGTCGGGGCGCCGAGCTTGCGGCACTCGGGGACTGCGCGACCTGCCACACCGCGCCCGGCCGCCCTACGTTCGCCGGAGGACGCGCGATTCCCACTCCGTTCGGGACGATCTACTCGACCAATATCACTCCCGACTCCACGACGGGGATCGGTCGCTGGTCCCAGGGGGCGTCCGCGCGTGCCCTGCGCGAAGGCATCGACCGCCAGGGGCGCCACCTTTTTCCGGCCTTTCCCTACAATCACTTCACGCTCCTCTCAGATCATGACATCGCGGCGCTCTACGCCTTTTTCATGACCCGGCCGCCAGCCCAGGCGCCAGCTCCCTCCAATGACCTTCCGTTTCCGCTGCGCTTTCGTCCGTTACTCGCGGGGTGGAAACTATTGTTCTTCCGCGAAGGCCGCTACCGTGGGCATGATCCGGGCGCATACCTGGCCGAAGGTATCGGTCATTGCGGCGCGTGTCACACGCCACGCAATGCATTGGGGGCGGAGAAGGCGGACCAACACTTCAACGGCGGGGACGCCGAGGGATGGCATGCCTACGCGCTCAACTCAGGGTCACAGGTTGCGACGCCGTGGAATGCAGAGGCGATGGAGTTTTATCTGCGAAATGGGTGGCAGGCCGCGCATGGAGTTGCTCATGGGGCGATGGCGGCGGTTACGGAGGGGATGCGGGGAGCATCTGAAGAGGATATGAGGGCTGTGGCGGGTTATGTTGTGGCGGCGCAGGCGTCGCCGGCCCGGGGTGCCATCACCCCTGTGAACGCACAGGCGTCGCCCATCACCAACAACGAAGGCGCCCGCATCTACACCGCCGCATGCGCCAGCTGCCATGACGCAGGTCAGCCACTTCCATTCGGCGCCATCAACCTTTCGCTGAGCACTGCCGTATCCGGCGAGAGCCCGACCAACCTGATTCGTATCGTGCTCGACGGGCTACAGCCGGCCGACGAAACCCGACAGCCCGTAATGCCCGGTTTTCGCAAAACGCTTTCCGACCCACAGCTGCGATCGCTGCTGTCCTACCTGCGCACGCGGTTCGCACACAAATCCCTGTGGCCCGATTCGGATGCCACTATCCGGAGAAACACCCGATGACGGATCTCAAAGTCAACGGACACGTTCATTCCGTCGATGCGGACCCGGAAACTCCGCTGCTTTATGTCCTGCGCGAAGACCTCAAACTCAACGCCGCGAAATTCGGGTGTGGCCTCGGGCAATGCGGCGCCTGCACGGTGCTGGTAGACGGCGAGCCCACGTTTTCCTGTGTGACCCCCATCCTGCTGCTCCAGGGGAAGGAGATCACGACGGTGGAAGGCCTCGGCACACCCACCAAGCCAGGCCCGATGCAACGCGCTTTCATCGAGGAACAGGCGGCGCAGTGTGGTTACTGCATCCCGGGGATGATCATGCGAGCCCAGGCGCTCTTGCAAAAGAACCCGCACCCGTCCGACTCGGATATCCGCGAGCACCTGGAACCTAACTTATGCCGCTGCGGTACCCACATGCGCATCTTACGCGCCGTACACCGCGCCGCGCAGCTGATGCGTGATGGTGCGGGGTCATGAACGTCACCCGGCGTACCGTAATTCAGGGCGCGGGAGCGTTGGTTGTCAGCTTTGCCCTCGCTCCGGCACTCGCGCAGGAGGCCGGCGGCGGTCGCAAGCTTCCCGGTAGCTTGTCACGCACGCCCTCCCTAGATGCCTGGATCCGCATTGACGCCGACGGCTCGGCAACCGCGTTCACCGGCAAAGCCGAGCTCGGTCAAGGCATCAAAACCGCACTCCTGCAAATCGCCGCCGAAGAGCTGGAGATGCCAGTTGCCCGCGTCAAACTCATCACCGCAGACACCGTGCTGACCGCCAATGAAGGCTACACCGCCGGCAGCCACTCGACACAAGACAGCGGCACTGCGCTACGCAATGCCGCCGCGCAGGTCCGCGAAATCCTGATCGGTGAAGCCGCACGGCGCTGGAATCTTCCAACCGACAAGCTACGCGCCATCCAAGGTGTCGTGGTTGCTCCGGGCGGCGCGCGGCTCGCGTACGGTGAGTTGGTGTCCGACACCTTGCTACACGTCGAGGCACAGCCCACTTCGAAGCTAAAGGATCCCTCTGCCTTCATCGTGATGGGCAAGCCACTGCCGCGTGTAGACATCCCCGCCAAGGTCACTGGCGGTGAGGCCTACGTCCAGGACTTGCGGCTCCCCGGAATGCTCCACGCACGGATCGTGCGGCCCCCGAGCTACGCCGCCCAACTCATCGCCCTCGAAACGGGCGAGGTCGAGCGCATGCCCGGCGTCGTCAAGATCGTTCGCGACGGTAACTTCCTGGCCGTCATCGCCGAGCGCGAATACCAATCGATCAAAGCAATGCGGACATTGGCAGCCGCGGCGAAGTGGCAGGAAAAGCCCGCGCTGCCCAAGCAATCCAACATTGCCGCGGTACTCATGAGCCTTCCCGCGGAAGAGTTCACGATCCTCAACAAGTCCACACGGGAGGCGCCCCAGGCAAACGCGCCTCCACCGGACGTGTCCCAAGCCAACGCGTCCCCACCGGACGCGTCTCCGCGAGACGCCTCAGCCAGCGCCTCGACGCGGCTCATCGCCACTTACACCCGTCCGTATGTTTCTCACGCCTCCATCGGCCCATCGTGCGCCGTCGCGCACCTGCAGGGCGATACCCTGACAGTCTGGACACACACCCAAGGTGTGTACCCCGACCGCCAGGCCATCGCCGAAATGCTACGCATGCCACCCGACAAAGTTCACTGCATCCACGTGCAAGGCTCCGGCTGCTACGGCCACAACGGCGCTGACGACGCGGCGGGTGACGCCGCACTGATCGCGAGCCGATTCCCCGGTCGTCCGATCCGGGTGCAGTGGATGCGCGAGCAGGAATTCGCCTGGGAGCCCTTCGGTCCCGCGATGATCACAAAGGCGCACGCTTCCATCGATGCGGCGGGCCGGATCGCGGACTGGGATTACGGAGTCTGGAGCAACACGCACTCCATGCGCCCCGGCCCGGCCGGCTCTCTGTTGGCAGCCCAACACAGCACCGCCGCCTTCCCACCGCCACAGCCCAAGCCTCTACCGCAGCCGGAAGGTGGCGGCGACCGCAATGCCATCCCGCTCTACAGCCTCCCGCGCGCCAAGGTCGTCCATCACTTCATCCCGGACATGCCGCTGCGCATCTCCGCCCTGCGCTCGCTCGGCGGCTACATGAACGTGTTTTCCATCGAAAGCGTCATGGATGAGCTTGCCCTCGCCGCGCACGCCGATCCCGTGGCGTTTCGCCTCAAACATCTCGATGATCCGAGAGCCAGCGAGGTCATCACGACCGCAGCCGCAAAGTTTGGTTGGTCGAGCCGAGCGAAAGGAGGGCGGGGAACAGGCTGTGGTTTCGCCTTCGCGCGCTACAAGAATCTCGCCGCCTACTGCGCGGTCGCGGTTCAACTCTCGGTCGATCACGAGAGCGGCCGCACCCAGGTCGAGCGCATCGTGGCCGCCGTCGATACCGGCCAGATCGTCAACCCCGACGGTATCCGTAACCAGATCGAAGGCGGCATCCTGCAATCGATGAGTTGGACCCTGTTCGAGTCTGTCAGCTTTGGCGACACCCGCATCCAATCGACAGACTGGGCAACCTACCCCATCATGCGCTTCGACGCCGTCCCTCGCGCCGTGGAGGTGCACATCGTCGACCGCCCTGGACAACCCTTCCTAGGCTGCGGCGAAGCCTCACAGGGTCCGGCCAGCGCGGCCCTCGCCAATGCGATCGCGGACGCCACGGGCAAGCGCCTCCGCGATCTCCCGCTGACACCCGCACGCATCAAAAAGGCGATGGGCACTTAAACCGCGCCCCCGCCTACGCAAACACCACCAACAAATCCTTCGCATCCACCTGCGCACCCGGCTTGGCGACCACCTCAACGACCTCACCATCCATTTCCGCGCGGACGGCCGTCTCCATCTTCATCGCCTCGAGCGTCACCAGCACCTCGCCACGAGTCACCTTACGACCCACCGTCGTGGTGACAGTCGCAACGGTGCCAGGCATAGGCGCACCCAAGTGCTTGGTGTTGCCAGCCTCCACCTTCCGTTGCGGCGGTCGTTGCACGACCTGCTTGCGATCAGGCACACGAACGGGTCGGGGCTCACCATTGAGCTCGAAGTACACAGTCCGCGTCCCATCGTCGTTCGGCTCACCCGAGGTCACGTAGCGAACAATCAGCGTCTTACCACGCTCGATATCAACCGTTACTTCCTCGCCAGGCTCCATGCCGTAGAAAAACACGGGCGTCGGTAATATCGCCACGTCGCCGTACTGCAGCCGATCGGCCACGTACTCGGTCCAAACCTTCGGATACATCAGGTAGGAAGCGAGATCGTCATCGGTCACCGGCCTCGGTAACTTCTGTTGGATCTTCGCGCGCTCAGCCGCGAGGTCCGCCGGCGGCAAACTCGCTCCCGGGCGCTCTGTGAGCGGCTTCTCCCCCTTCAACACCTTCCGCTGCAGCTCCTCCGGAAACCCACCGTAAGGCAACCCGAGCTCACCCCGGAACAACTGCACGACGGACTCCGGGAAAGCCACGTCCGTCTGCGGATCGAGCACTTTCTCCTTGGTCAGGCCGCTCGTCACCATCATCAGCGCCATGTCGCCAACGACCTTCGACGTCGGCGTCACTTTCACGATGTCGCCGAACATTGAGTTGACGTCCGCATAAGCCTGCGCGACTTCGGGCCAGCGTGTCGCGTCGATTCCCAGAGATCGCGCCTGCTCACGTAGGTTCGTGTACTGCCCGCCGGGCATACCGTGGACGTAAACCTCGGATGCGCCCGCTCGGACATCACTTTCGAATGCCGCGTACTGCTTGCGCACCTGCTCCCAGTATGACGAGATCATCCGGATACGATCCGGATCGATTCCCGGATCGCGAGGCCCGTGCCGGAGCGCTTCGATGATCGAGCCGAGATTCGGCTGCGAAGTCAGCCCACTCATCGCATCGATGGCGCCGTCGACAGCATCCGCGCCGGCATCCACAGCGGCGAGCACGCTGGCCGCGGCGATCCCGCTCGTGTCGTGGGTGTGGAAATGCACCGGCAGGCCGATTTCTTCCTTCAGCGCTTTGATCAACGTGTAGGCAGCATGCGGCCGGCACAGGCCGCCCATATCCTTGACGCCCAACACGTGCGTGCCCGCGGCCTTGAGGTCCCTCGCCAGGCGCAGGTAGTAATCCAACGTATATTTCTTCTCACGCGGATCGCTCAGATTCCCTGTGTAGCAGATCGCGGCCTCGCAGAGCTTACCGGTCTCCAACACCGCGTCGATCGACACCCGCATGTTGTCGACCCAGTTGAGGGAGTCGAAAATCCGGAACACGTCGATACCGCGCTCGGCGGCTCGCTGGACGAAGAACCGGACGACGTTGTCCGGATAGTTGGCGTACCCCACGGCATTCGCCGATCGCAACAGCATCTGCAGCAATAGATTCGGCATCTGCTCGCGGAACTGCGCCAGGCGCTTCCACGGATCTTCCTTGAGAAAGCGCATGGCCACGTCAAAGGTGGCACCGCCCCAGCATTCCACCGAAAACAACTGCGGCAGAAGGCTCGCGTAGTAAGGTGCGATCGCGGTCATGTCGATCGTGCGCATTCGGGTGGCGAGCAGCGACTGGTGCGCGTCCCGCATCGTCGTATCCGTGATGAGCACGCGCCGTTGATCGAGCATCCATTTCGCAAAACGCTCGGGCCCCAGCTCGTCGAGCTTCTGCTTCGTGCCCGGCGGCGGCGTGCCCCCAACGGAGGGCGTGCCAGGTAGGACACGCGGCAGCTTCGGGCGGTCGAACTTCTCGGGCTTGGGACGGTTCTTGGTCTCGACGTTGCCATTGACGATCGTTTCGCCGACGAAGGTCAGGATGCGAGTCGCGCGATCCTGCTTGCGCGGCCAACGGAACAACTCGGGAGTCTCATCGATGAACCGGGTCGTGTACTCGCCTCGCGCGAAACGCGGATGGGTAATGACTTGGTCGAGGAAGCGGAGGTTCGTCACGACGCCGCGAATACGGAACTCCCATAGCGCGCGATGCATACGCGCGATGGCGTCTTCCGGTGTCGGTGCCCACGAAGTCACTTTCACCAGCAAAGAGTCGTACGAGCGCGTAATGATCGCGCCCGTGTAGGCGGTCCCGGCATCGAGACGGATACCAAATCCCGCGGGGCTGCGATAGGCAGTGATTTTGCCGTAGTCGGGGATGAAGTTGTTTTCGGGGTCTTCGGTCGTGACCCGGCACTGCAGCGCGTGAGCATTGATCCGGATGTCCTGCTGCGACGGCACACCGCTCTCGGGAGTACCAATCCGCGCTCCGCCAGCAATCCTGATCTGCGCCTTCACAATATCGATACCCGTCGCGCACTCCGTCACGGTGTGCTCAACCTGTATCCGAGGATTGACCTCGATGAAGTAGAACCGGCCTGTATCGGCGTCCTGAAGGAATTCGACGGTGCCGGCATTGAGATATTTCGAAGCCCGGCCAATAGCCAATGCCGCCTCGCACAACTCGGTCCGCTGC
>DAITMW010000017.1:0-4204 GCA_036834945.1 Steroidobacteraceae bacterium | reverse complement strand
CTCTGCACGGTGCAGTCACGCTCGAAGAGGTGAACGAGCTCACCGTGGCTATCACCGAGAATCTGAACCTCGATGTGCCGTGCACGGCGGACGAGTTTTTCCAGGTACACCTCGTCGTTTCCGAATGCGGCCTTGGCCTCTCGACGGGCAACGGGCAATACCTCGGCAAGTTGCTCGTCATTCTCGACCACGCGCATACCGCGGCCGCCACCGCCCCAACTCGCCTTGAGCATCACTGGATAACCAATCCCGTGTGCGAGCTTCGCGCACTCCGCAACGCCCGCGGGTAGCGGGGGGGTCGCGGGCATCGTAGGTACTCCGGCGGACGCAGCAAGGTTCCGAGCGGAGACTTTGTTGCCGAGCGTGCGCATCGTGTCCGGAGTAGGGCCGATGAAAACAATACCGGCCGCTGTACAGGCCTGGGCAAATTCGGGATTCTCGGAGAGGAAGCCGTACCCTGGGTGGATGGCGTCGACGCGCGCCTCCCGCGCGATCCGCAGGATGTCGTCGATCGACAGGTAGGCTTCGACGGGGCCTTTGTCGCGACCTACGAGATAGGCCTCGTCGGATTTCGTCCGGTGCAGCGAAAAGCGATCCTCCTGCGAGTAGATCGCCACGGTACGCAAACCGAGCTCTGAGGCGGCTCGCATGACCCGGATGGCGATCTCGCCCCGGTTGGCGACCAGAATGCTGCGGATCCGCTGCGACATGAGACGTTGACCCTCCCGAAACGAAAGCGTTTGATCATATCCGGTAATCGCACAGCCCACGAGGCTGACATCTCCCCGGTCCAGAGGATTTTTTCTAATGCATGCCATCGCGATCCACGGTGGGGCAGGGTCGATGCCCCGTCATCTCCTGACACCGGCCCGGGAAGCCCAGTACCGCGCCGGCCTCGAAACGGCCCTGGACGCCGGGTATGGGGTCCTCGAGGACGGCGGATCGAGCCTGGACGCCGTCAGCACGGCGGTACGGCTTCTGGAGGATGACCCCCTGTTCAACGCGGGTCACGGAGCGGCTCTGACCCGGGACGGCGCGGCGGAGCTGGACGCCGCGATCATGGACGGCCGACAGCAACGCGCCGGGGCCGTGGCCTGCCTGCGTCACGTGAAAAATCCCATCGAGCTCGCACGTCGCGTGATGGAAAAGTCGCGTCACGTCCTGCTAGTGGGAACCGGGGCGGAGGAATTCGCGTTGGAACAGGGGCTCCCCCCGGTCCCCAACGAGTACTTTCATACGCAGGAGCGCCGCCAACAGCTCGAGACCGTACGCGGGGGTCAGCGGATATCCGAGCTCATCTGCGCCCCGCAGGGCACGGTTGGCGCGGTCGCGCTGGATCGTGAAGGCAACCTGGCCGCCGCCACCTCGACCGGCGGAATGACCAACAAGCGTCCCGGACGGGTCGGCGACTCGCCGATCATTGGCGCCGGCACCTACGCCAAAAACGGTGTCTGCGCAGTATCGGCGACGGGTCATGGAGAGTACTTCATCCGCGCGGTCGCGGCGTATCACATATGTAGCGCGGTGGAGTATCGCGGACTGACATTGGAGGCCGCGGCACGAGAAATGCTACACACGGTCATTCCGGGTCTTGGCGGGACGGGCGGAGTCATTGCTGTGGATAGAGGGGGCCGGGTCGTAATGGACTTCAGCAGCGAAGGCATGTTTCGCGGCGCCCGCGATTCCACCGGTCAGCGGGAAGTGGCGATTTACTGAACTGTGCGACAGACATAACGGAGAACGGTATGAGCGGGATGTCCGGTTCCCAACAGGATCAGCCGCAGGCGCGCCGGCGCGTCATGGTGATCGACGATAACAAGGACGCCGCGGAAAGCATGTCGATGCTGTTCGAATTGTGGGGTCACGAAGTCCTTTGTACTTTTGACGGCCGCGCCGCCCTGGAGGCCGCCGCGAGATACCGGCCGGACGCGGTATTCCTCGATATCGGCCTGCCCGGGATGGATGGATACGAGATCGCCGAGCGGCTGCGCGAGCTACCGGAATCCGCCGCCGCGGTCCTGGTCGCCATTACGGGGTACGGACAGGACGAAGACCGGCGCCGCTCACGCGAAGTCGGTATCGATCATCACCTGGTAAAGCCCGTGGCGCCGGAAACTCTGCACGAGCTATTGGACTCGATCGGTCACCACTGAGTCCGTCATGCGCGCAACTCCCGCCCCCGGAACGTGCTCGGCGGCTGGGACTCCCAACGCGCCCAAACACGCCGCAGATGCTGCGCCGAACGGAAACCGGCTTTGGCGGCAACCCGCTCCAGGTCCAACTTGCTCTGCGTGACGAGCTCCTTCGCGAACGCAAAACGGATCAGCTGCACATAATCGAGAGGTGAACACTGCGCGTGCTCTGCGAAGAGCCGCGCCAGGTTGCGCGTGCTCGTGCAGGCAACACTAGACAGCTGCTGCGCGGTCCAGCTCGCGGTTGGATCGCGGACCACCGCATCCTGAACGCGGTGGACCGCGGGATGCAGGTGATTGCGATGACTGACCCAGGGAGACAATGCCGGATCCGTCCCCGAGCGACGTAGGTACACCACCAGGTCGCGTGCGACCTCCGAGGCGACTCGCGCCCCGAGCTGCTTGCTGATCACATACAGAGCCAGGTCGAGGCCGGCGGTCACGCCCGCGCTCGTAAAGACCTCGCCATCCTCGACGAAAATGCGATTGTCCAGGACACGGGCGCGCGGCTCGATCCGCCGTAGCTCCTGTATGAACTCGAAGTGGGTCGTGCACTCGCGGCCCGCCAGCAGCCCCGCCGCCGCGGCGACCACGCTGCCGGCGCAGACACATAACAACGTGCCATTTCTGGTTACGCCCGAGGCCAACCATTGCGTCACGGCCTTGATCTCAGGCTCCTCGAGCGGTATCGCATCTCCCGTGATTCCCGTGAGCACCACGATAGCGCCGTCCGGCAGCTGCGCGGGGAGCGGCTCCATGCCCCCGAGCTCCAATCCAACCGACGACACCAGGCTGGACGTCGGTGCCACGAAGCGTAGCCGGTAACTGTCGGCCACCTTCTTGTTGGCATTTCGAAAAGCATCCGCGGGTCCTGCCAGATCTAGCAGCACGACCCGCGGAAGCAGAGCGAAGACAACTTCTCTCATTGACGTCTCGAGAGTGTCACTTCAATGGGCTAACCCAGTGCATCGGCCGTCTTCACAATCCGGGCAAACCGTCCATCGAGAACCAGCTCGGTCCGCTCACGAATGTCAGCCGGCGAAAACTCGCGACCCGAGCTGGACCGCATCGGGAACGTCAGTGTCGCGTCGGTGACATACCGCACCTTGAATCCAACGTCCGACGCGTGCCGCGTCGTAGTTTCACAGCACTGCTCTGTGCGGATGCCGGTGATCAGGACCTCGTCCACGCCGTGATGGCGCAGCCACGCTTCCAGCGTCACACCATCCGAGTTCTTACCGAACAAGGCCGAGTGGACATGCTTGTGGAAAACAGCATCGGGCCGCAAGGACAGCTCGGGCATGGGACGCACGAAGCCTGAGCTGCGCGAAAACGGGTCCGACGCGTCGTCGGTCAGTTCCTGGTGGAAAACCTGGGCGATGAGGATCCCACGGGCGCGGGCGCTATCGATCAGCGACTGGACGTTCCTCAGGAACGCCGGAAACTCGCTCGCCTGCCAATACGTCCGCTGGCGGAAGGACTCCTGCACATCAATGACAATCAACGCTGGGTTCACTTGGCCTGCCTCCTCTGTGGAGAGTCATTTTTCGGCAAGCATCATCCGGTGCGCGCGCCCTTGTCACCACCGGCCTACGGGACGAGTACCCGTCAAAAACGGACACCACGCCGTGGCCATGGATCCAGCGGCACTTATTTTACATAACTTTAGGGAAGGAGGGAGCGCCGACATCGCACCGGCGGAGCCGGCCCAAATCCGTGGCGGTGCTCAAAGGCCGCCAGGGAGCTCGGTCAGGCCGGTGCGACGTAAGTGTTGTGCTACCGCGCGACTCGCGAATTCATCTCGGAGCGCAACACCCTTGACTCGGCGTGGAGACAGCATGACTGAAGTTGGCTGACTCCTGCCTGAACGCCCATGCTCGGTTGGTCGCTAACGATCAACTGTTGATCGCAGGCGGCGGCCCCTCGAGCACCTGCAGGATCTGGCACTCACCGTCACCGGCAACCTTCAGGAATTCCTGCACGTAACGCTCCGCGTCCGCACGCGAGGCCGC
>DAITMW010000016.1:12413-51143 GCA_036834945.1 Steroidobacteraceae bacterium | reverse complement strand
GTCAAGGCCTGAAGAAACCCGACAGGATTTTAGGCCGCGCGGACTAACTTCCCGCGGATGGCGCGGCTTTGCGGTCCGGCGCCCTCAGATGGTGCACGAGTGACGGCGACAACCTGACACAGCGAGAGGCTCCTAGCTCGCGAATTTGGGCGCATTCGCGGCAACGGGCTCGAGCTGACCGCCGGTGACCGGCAGCACGGATGCGGTAATGAAGCTCGCCTCGCGTGAGGCCAGGAAGATGTAGGCCCCGGCTCCACCGCGTTAACCCTGACACCGCGGTCGGCCAGCCTCAGTGCGAGACTGACAGTCAGGCTGGCAATGCCACCTCGATACGCGGCGTAAGCCCGCTGCAGAGCAGGCGCATGCTCCGATCGAGCCAGGGTCGTGGCAATGATGGCGGCGCCCGGCTTCATGCTGTCCCCGGCGAGCTCGGCCAATGCGAACAGGGACTCCTGGCCGGTCCGGATGGACTCTTCGATGCTTGCGGCCGAGAAGGTCGCATCGCCAACAGACCCGCACTCGCAGGCGCGAGCGAGGCGGGAATACTGCCGCGGAACATCAATGCCGGGGAGCCGTTGAGGAAGTCATTGTCGAGCTGACGGAACCCCCATGAACGTATGATCAACGATCTGTGGTACAAGAACGCCATCATCTACTGCCTGTCGGTCGGAACCTACATGGATTCCAACGGCGACGGTGTTGGTGATTTCGAAGGCCTCGTGCGCCGACTCGACTACCTCCAGGGACTGGGCGTCACGGCGCTCTGGCTCATGCCCTTCCAGACGTCCCCGCAGCGCGACAACGGTTACGACGTTTCCAACTACTACGAGGTCGATCCCCGTTACGGCACGTTGGGGGATTTCGTCGAATTCACGCACGCGGCGGCCCAGCGGGGCATCCGGGTCGTCATAGACCTGGTGGTGAATCATACCTCGGACCAACATCCCTGGTTTCAGCAAGCCCGGCGCGACCCGCATTCGAAGTACCGCGACTGGTACGTCTGGGCCGCAAAGCGTCCGCCCGGATCGCAGCACGGTGTGGTCTTCCCGGGAGTCCAGAAAACGACGTGGAGCCATGACTGCGTGGCACGGGCCTGGTATTTCCACCGGTTCTACAAGTTCCAGCCCGATCTGAATACGGCCAATCCCTACGTACAGGCCGAGATCCTCAAGATCATGGGCTTCTGGATCCAACTCGGGGTCTCGGGATTCCGCATGGACGCGGTTCCGTTCGTGATCGCGACCAAGGGCGCCAGGGCGCGTCGACCGCTCGAGCAATATGACATGCTGCGGACCATCCGCGAGTTTCTCCAGTGGCGCAAGGGCGATTCGATCATCCTGGCCGAGGCCAACGTGCTGCCGGAAACCGACATGGAGTACTTCGGCGGCGACGGCGACCGCATGCACATGATGTTCAACTTCCAGGTCAACCAGAATCTCTTCTACGCATTGGCGACAGGTGATGCGCGCCCCCTGGGTGCGGCCCTGCGCAAGACCAGGAGCCGTCCAGCCACCGCGCAATGGGGACAATTCCTGCGCAATCACGACGAGCTGGACCTCGGCCGCCTTACGGGGCAGCAGCGTGCCCGGGTATTCGAGGAATTCGGCCCGGACCCGGGGATGCAGCTGTACCAGCGCGGCATACGCCGGCGCCTGGCGCCCATGTTGGCGGGAGACCGCCGTCGTATCGAGCTGGCCTACAGCCTGATGTTCACCCTTCCGGGTACTCCGGTCATCCGCTACGGTGACGAGCTCGGAATGGGCGACAACCTCGACCTGCCCGAGCGTCTGTGCGCGAGGACTCCAATGCAATGGTCGACCGAGCCCAATGCCGGATTCTCCAAGAGCAGCAAGCCCGTCGCACCGGTCATCAGCTCAGGACCGTATGGCTATCAGCATGTGAACGCCGCGCAACAACGGCGCGAGCCGAGCTCAATGCTCAACTGGACCGAGCGCCTGATCCGTATGCGCAAGGAAGTGCCCGAAATCGGTTGGGGCGACTTTCAGCTCCTGGCGACCCGTGATCAATCCGTGTTCGCGATCCGCTACGACTGGCGTAACAACTCGGTAGTCTTCGTACACAATCTCACAGGCGTACCTCGCGAAGTCAGTTTTGACGTCGGGTTGCCGGGAGAGGATGCCAACCTGCTGGTCAACCTCTTGTCGGAGGACCACAGTCACGCACGCGACGGCCGACATCACATACTGCTCGAAGGTTATGGCTACCGCTGGTTCCGTGTGGGCGGCCTCGATTATCTCCTGAAGCGTAGTGAGGTCGAAGTGAGCACTAAAAGACCTCAGGGAATCCGCGCGAGGAGCCTCTGAGCCTGCTGAATCACGGCGTGCTGGTGTGGTAACAGGCCCTGCCCGCCCATGTTCTGAAAGACGGGCAGGAAAGGATCGGCGCATCCCGTCCTGAACCCGGACATCTCCTCGAGCACCGCCAGGCCGCAGTTCGGCACGTACGCGGTGGAGTAGCCGCCCTCGTGGAGCATGACGAGGCGGCCTCCACAGATCTCGTCGGCAAGGTCCAGGGTCATTCTCGCCATGGCCCGGTAGGTCTCGCTGGTGCACAACATCCGGCCCAGAGGGTCCATCGCGCTGCCATCGAACCCCGACGATACGATGATCAATTCGGGCTCGAAGCGGCGCACGGCCGGCACGACGACCGTGGACCAGGCTTCGACGTAAGCCCCGTGACCGGATCCTGGCGGCAACGGTATGTTGATGTTGGCGCCGACCCCGGGGCCGCGGCCGTTTTCACTGACATGGCCCGAATCCGGAGGATAGTAGTTGTCCTGATGCACCGACACGGTCAGAACCGAAGGATCCTCGATAAATGCGTGCTCCTGGCTGTTTCCATGGTGGACATCCCAGTCGACGATGGCGATCCGCTGCAGGCCGTGTACCGTCCTGGCGCGTTGTGTGACGAGTACGTTGTTTGCGAATACGCAGAAGCCGCGTGCCCTGTCCTTCTCGGCGTGATGGCCGGGCGGCCGGATGAGGCAATAGACGTTCTTGACGGCCCCTTGGATGACCGCATCCAACCCCTCCAGCGCGCCTCCAGCCGACAGCAGCGCTATTTCATAACTACCGGTGCCGATGGGTGTGAACTCCCCGGCATCTCCGCCCACGCCGGCGGACAAGTTACGCACTCGCGCGACGTAATCCGCGGTGTGATAGTTGAGCACCTCCTCCAACGTGGCCGCGCGTGGCTTGATCCGCAACAGTCGGTCCAGTACACCCGAGACCTCCAGCAAACCGAGGAAACGACGCTTCGTCTGCGGACTTTCAGGGTGAGCGTCCGGCTGCAGAGTGAGCCCATACGGCAGCGGGCCTGCGCTCGCTCCAGTGTGATGCCAGAAATAATGCTCGTGACAAACTAGACCTGTGGAATGCACACGCCCCCCTGCAAGCCGGATTCAACGGCGATAGGTCAACTCAATGCCCCACGTACGGGGCTGCCCTGGCACGAACTCGATCCCGTTTGCGCCGACCGCTCCAAAAGCGACGGGGATGATGGGATAGCGCCAACGCCTCAGGTCGTAGCCTTTGTCGGTCAGGTTCTTGCCCCAGGCATAAATACCCCAGGTGCGATCCGGGCTTTCGTAGCCGAGCCGTGCGCCGACCAGGGTGTAGCCTCCGATCCTCAATGGCCAGCTCAGAGTACCGTTGCCGAGTGCTCTCACGCCGTCCTGGTTGACGGCGTCGGAGTATTCGTAGCCTCGCGAGCTGGTATCCGCGTGCAGGACAATCGTGCCGATCGTCACAGGGACGCGATAGTCCGCGGTGGTCCCAAGATTCCAACGTGGCGTGAACTGCAAGCGGTTACCCGAGCAGTCGGTGCCCAGGCCCAACGGATCGCAGTTGGGAAACTGCAGATATCTGGCATCGAGCAGCCCACCGCTGAGCCCGAGGGTCAGGTGCTCGACGGGCACGACGTCGATCTCCAACTCGAGTCCCCGGATGCGGGATTTGCCGGCGTTGTTGGTGGTGAAACCCAGGCCGACCAGCTGGCTCACCTGCATGTCCTTGTATTCCGTATCGAACACGGCACCGTTGAGGCGCAAGCGGCGGTGCAGGGCTTCGGTCTTCAACCCCAGCTCGTAGGTCACGGCGGTCTCCGGCTTGAAGCTGAACGAGGCCACGTCGCTGAAATCGATGATGTCGGTCTGAAAGCCGCCGCTCTTGAAGCCCTTGCGCACGGTGCCGTAGGCCAGGAGGTCCGCCGCGGGTTTCCAGGTCAGGGTGACGTCACCCGAGATCTGCTTGTCGCTGCGGCGGACGCCGGAGAATTCGGTGAAGTCCGACTGAAACCCCAGCGGCACGTTGACGGACTGCACGAAGTTGGCGTCCTTGCGGTCCAACGTGTAACGCAGCCCCACCCCAAGGGTC
The DNA here is from genome assembly GCA_036834945.1 of Steroidobacteraceae bacterium. GTDB lineage: Bacteria > Pseudomonadota > Gammaproteobacteria > Steroidobacterales > Steroidobacteraceae > 13-2-20CM-66-19. The sequence goes on along the minus strand of DAITMW010000016.1, from coordinate 46,749 downwards.
CAGTCCGATGTGAAGTGATAGTTGAGATTGCCGAAGCCGGCGTACGAGCGGGTTCCAACCTTGGCGACGTCGAGGATTCCCAGGTCCTGCGCCGGGTAAGGCACAACCGCCGTATGGCGGTTCGCGCGCACGTTCTCGTCCATGTAGTAGAGCCCCACCACGTAGTCGTAGACGCCGCCCTGCCTGGACGTCAGGCGAAACTCCTGCGAGAACATCGCCGACTTGTCGACGAAGTGCGAATGCGTCAGGGTGATCGGACCCGCGTCGTCATCGTTGTCGAGGTCGAAGTTGTTGATGCGGTCGGCCGTGATGGAGGTGAGCAGCAGTCCGTTGGGCAACGTCCAGTTCACCAGGAGCGACCCGCCCCCTACATCGATCTTCTCGAAGTTCGCATCGTTCTGGTTCGTGGTGAACGGGTCGCTGAAGTACCAGTTCGGTATCGCCAGGTTGAGCTGCGGCTCGGCCGACAGGCCGAAGGCCGTCCGGTGATCCTGGTGCATGATGTCGCCCGACAAGCGGATTTCCAGCGATCCGGTCGGGGTCCAATACAGGGCGGCGCGGCCTCCCTGGCGATTCTCGTTGAGGAGATCACGGCCGTCCGCGATGTTGTGGACATAGCCGTCGTTGCGCTGCTCGAAAGCGCTGATCTTGCCTGTCAGAACCCCGGGCACCAGGGGCCCGGATATCCCGACTTCCGCATCGCGCCGTGAATAGTTGCCGAGGTTGACGTCGACGTTCACGCCCAGGTCGTTCGTCGGCCGCCGGGTCGTGATGTTGACCGCTCCGGCGATGGTATTCCTGCCGTAGAGCGTTCCCTGAGGCCCGCGCAGGACTTCGACCTGCTCGATGTCGGCCAGGGAGGCATTGAACCCGACCGGCCGCCCGACAAACACGCCGTCGACGTAGATTCCCAGGCCACTCTCCTGGCCGGCATTGCGGCTCTGATCCACGATGCCGCGCAGCCCCCAGGAGGACAGTGCATTGATTCCAACGGGGTCCCAGTCGAAATTCGGCACGTGCTCGACGAGCTCGCCCATGTTGTTGGCGCCGAGCTCCTTGAGCTTCGTGTCACTCAAGGTGGTGATCGCGATCGGGACGTCCTGCGCGTTCTCGGCCCGTTTACGGGCGGTGACGACGATTTCCTCGAGGCCACCACCCTGGTCACTTTCCTGGGCCCGGGCCCACTGCGGCAGCGCCGCGCTACAGGACAACAGAATTCCTAGGGTAAGCGAGCCCCTGAGCATGACACCCCCGCTGGTTGAGCCGAGGGACCGATGGCTATGTTCTGCCATTTGGACCAGTCCCACCGGAGACGCTATTCGCGCCAGACGAGATGGGGTATCGTTCAAATGAACGGTGTCCGGCGGTCTGCATCATCGAAGTGAACGCCAGTGCTTTGAGCACCTTGCTGCTCGAACTCTATCGGTATTCGCACGAACTGAACCTGACAGAGTTCCAGGGACGGGCCTTGCAGAGGTTGCAGGAGGATCTTTCTTTTGATTCGGCCTGGTGGGGTGTCGCCCACTCGAGCCACGACATCCATGGCTCCTATCCTCATCGGCTGCCGTCCGAGTATCCGGTCTTCTACCTGGAGCATGTGAAGGTCACCGACACCCTGGCGGAGGCGGCCCAGCGGCGCCATGGAGAAACCGTCCGGTTCGGACCCGCCGACTTCGCGAGATCGAAAGGTTTGAGCCTGTTGACGCGGCACTTCGGGATTCAACAGGCGCTGTGTTGCGTCCTCGGCATCCCCAAACTCGACCTGTTGATGTTCATTTCCCTGTACCGGCACCGGGCCGAACCGGAGTACACCGAAGCGGAGCGCCAGTTCTGCAACTGGGTGGCGCCGCACCTGTGGGCTACCTGGACGGCGAACTGGATTGCCCACATGGAGCACATCCGCGCCAACAACGGCCCCAGCCGTGTAGCGCACGCGATCTGTGATCAGCGAGGCATTCTGCACAGCGTGGAGCCGCGCTTCGTCGAGCTCTTACAGGCGGAATGGCCTGAGTGGCGCGGACCGGTGCTGCCGTCCGCATTGCGGGAACAGCAACAAGGGAATCGGGATTATCGCGGCCGGAAGATCGAGCTGCGCGGTTTCAAGGCGTGCGGCTTCACGCTCATGGAGGCAAGATTGCTCTCCGCGCTCGATGCGCTCTCGCCCCGGGAGAGAACCATCGCGGCCGCATTCGGCGAAGGACGCTCGTACAAGCAGATCGCGGCCCAATTGGGCCTGTCCCCCGCCACCGTACGGCACCACCTGCGCAGCATCTACACCAAGGCCAACATCTCCAATAAGGGCGCGCTCGCGGGCCTGCTGAACGGGGATCATCCCTAGATACCACAGTCGTGTAACAACAATTAACACCTATTGGGTCGGCTTGCGCGCAGGGTAGCGGAAAGACACCTCAGACCAGGACGCGCCGATGACCGTTCGATCCGATTACTCAGCCCAACTGGTCTTCACCGACCCGCCGACCGTGGAGCCGGAGGAGCTCGAGTTCGCCACCCACTCGGTCATGCGTCGATTCCGGCCGCTGACCCCGATACTCAAGCGCAAGGACGGGGTGCATATCGTGATCCGCGCCGCGGATATCGAGCAGCTGGGAACCGATCCCCGCACGCGGCATCTGGAGACCGAGCTGGCACGGACCCGGGGCGTGAATGACGGCCCGTTGTTCGATTTCTTTTCTCAATCCATGCTGCTGAGCAATGGGCAGGATCACCGCCGGCGGCGTGCACCCATAGCCCGTGCCTTTGGCATGAAGCTGATCACCGAGCTGCGATCGCGCATCCGGGCCATCGCGGACGATCTCATCGATCGCGTCCAGGCCCACGGCGAAATGAGCTTCATGCAGGATTTTGCCGGCCTGATGTCAGCCCGGGTGATCAGTGAGCTCTTGGGAATGCCCGAGGCCGACATACCGGAATTCACCCACGACGTCTATACACTCGCCCCCGCGCTGAGCTCGTCCTTCTCACGCGAGGACGTTCCGCAACTGCAGAGTGCCGCCGCGAAACTGACCCGCTACGCGGAGGGTCTCCTGGGCGAGCGCCGGGTCGAGCCCCGCAATGACTTTCTGACTTCGTACATCGGTGAGCTCGGCCAATCCGGCACCTTGACACCTTTGGAAACGGTGATTCAGGTCGTGACCGTGATTCTGGCCGCCAGCGAGACGACCCGGTCCGCGATGACCCTGCAGACTTCCCTGTTGCTCGAGCATCGGGAGCAATGGGAGGCAGTCTGCGGCAACGCGGATCTGATTCCGGGAGCGGTTCTCGAAAGCCTGCGGTACGAGCCCGCTGTTGGAAGCTTCGCTCGTTTCACGCTCGAGGACATCGAGCTGGACGGACACCTCCTGCCTCGCAACGCTGTGATCTCACTCTCGGTTCTCTCCGCGATGCGGGATCCAGCGCTTTACTCAGATCCGGAGCGCTTCGATATCACTCGCTCGGACCACCCCCGCCGACACCTGGTCTTCGGCGCCGGCTCCCATCGTTGTCTCGGAGAGATCCTCGCGCGGGCCGAGCTGGAGGCAGGGCTGGCGGCCCTCACGAGCCGCCTGCCACAACTGCAACTGGTTGGCGATCCGGCGGTCGCGCAGGGCAGCGGCGGAATCCGCAAAGTCAAGGGTATGCAGGTGCGATGGTCCTGACCCGCCTGTGTGCATCCGGTTGTCAGAACGTGTAGGTCACGGTTCCAAAATATTCGCGCGGCCGCGCGTAGGCGGTTTCGGCATAACCGCTGCCGGTGGAGAGAGACGAATTACCCGCGATGCGGTAGAGCTTGTCGCCGAGATTGTTGACGCCCAGGGTGACGCGCCAGGAGCCGGCCTGCGGGAAGATTGCCAGTGATCCATTCAGCACTGTGTATCCGCCTAGCTGGGCGATCTCTGGGGTATTCGTGGCATCGAAGAACGTCTGGCTCTGGTACGAGGCATCGATACGCGGCATCAGCCGCAGACTGCCGGCGTGCGCCGTATATGCGAGTCCCAAATGCCCTTGCCACCGCGGAGCGAAGGGCAGTTGATTCCCAACCCGCAGGCCCGGAGGAATCACGGCCAGGGGCGTGATGTCCAGCCGGTCGATCGTGCTTTCCAGGTGACCGATACTGGCCTCGAAATTCCAGTCCACTGTCGGGGCCCAGGTGACCTCCGCTTCCGCCCCCTTGATCGTCGCTTTGCCTGCATTGGTGATGAAAGGTGCCACGCCAGCGGGTGCTGGCCCACGATACGTGATCTGCATATCCGTATAACGGGAGTCGAACACCGCCAGGTTCAGGCGCAGGGTGTTCTCCAGCAAGTCGAGTTTCGCGCCCACCTCGACACTGCGCGCCTTCTCCGGCCGAAACTCCTGCAGTGCCGCCTGTTGTTCCGGCGTGAGCACGGTGTTGAAATGACTGTTCCAGCCGCCGCCCTTGAATCCCTGCGAGTAGCTCACGTATGTCATGGCTGCGGGGCTCCAGCGGAAATTCACCGAAACTGAAGGCGTGAAGGCGGAGAATTTGTCGCGGTACCCCCGCAATGGCACCTGTTTTATATTGGGGGTCGCGAAATCGTACTGATCCGGATACGAGCCCTTGTCGTCCTGCGTGTAGCGTGCGCCCGCGGTGATCCCGAGGCGGTCGAAGAAGGTGTAAGTCCACTGCGTGAAGGCCGCCCAGCTGTTGTTGTCCACCACGTTGTTGTCACTGTCGCGTTGGACCCCCGGCGGAGGCGGGTTGAGCTCGACGGTGGCAATGTCGTTCGAGTGCTGCTTGAAATAGTAGAGTCCCACCACGCCCGTCAGTGCCGCGCGCCGATAGATTCCCTGCAGCTCCTGGCTCCACTGCCAGCTGTGCACGTTGTAGAAGGTGTTGAGAATCGTCAGCGGTGTGTTGTCCGCATCGCGCGCGCCCGTCCAGCGAACGTTGCGGTAAGCCGTGATGGATTTGAGGCTCAGGGCATCGGTCCACTGGTACGCTAGATTCAGGGAGCTGCCCCACGCTTCCAGTGTACTTCGCAGCGGTGCCGTCCCATTGTTGTGGAATGGACCCCGGTACTGAAAGCTGTTGGCACAGCGGTCGTCCGGAATGTTCGGAACCGCCGCCAGCGTGGCGAAATTTCCGTTGAACCCCGGACAGCCGGCATCAGCACTCGCCACGCGCGGGAAGGTCGCCGCGGTGTTGATCGCCGCGAACACCAGCGGAGTACCGTGCTCGTTGGCGCTGGAGTACTCAGCGAGCCAGCGGGCTTCCAGGGCATCTACAGGCTGCCAAAGGAACTTGCTGGTCAGGGTATAGGTATCGGTGTCGCCGAGATCCGTGGCGTCGGTCCGGAAGACATAGCCGTCCTGCTTACGGCGCGCCGCGGTGAAGCGCGACTTCAACGTTCCACTGATAGGTACGTCCACCGCGAGAGATCCATCATACAGATGATCGGAGCCGAGGCCTCCTCGCGCAGTACCCCCGAATACATCGCCGGGGTCCGTAGTGGATATCAGTATCGCGCCGCCGATGGTGTTGCGCCCGAACAGAGTACCCTGCGGTCCGCGCAGCACCTGCACCGAGGAGATGTCACGCAGGTCCATCCGGCTACCCACGGCCGAGCCGATATAGACATCGTCGATATACAGTCCGACGCCTGGATCGACGGTCGAGGTCGGGTCCGTCTGACCGATGCCGCGGATGAAGACCTGTGAGGAGGAGTTGTTTCCGGCCAATGGCGCGTTGGTGCCGAACTGCAGATTCGGAACCACCTGCGTGAGTTTGTCGGTGGCAAACACCTGGCGCTGCAGAAGCCCATCGCCGTTGAATGCCGTGATGGCCACCGGCGTGTCCTGCTGATTCTCGCGGACCCTGCGTGCGGTGACGATGACCTCCTGCACGGTTCCATGCAAGGCCTCGGCCGGCGCCCCGCTCGGCGATAATGTCGGCTCCTGCGCTTGAGCCCGGACCAGCCGCAGAGGCCAGCTCGTGTCGACGACAGCGGCATTACCGATGTCGGAAAGAGGCAGTGCCGGCGGCGACGGACTGCCCGAAAAGGCGTTGGATGTCTTGCGGAAGGTCGTCCCGGGGACCACCTGGATGGTCTTCTCGTTGAGTTGCCGGAAAGTGAGGTCCGTACCGCGCAACAGGATGCCCAGGGCACTCTGCGGCGTGAACTGTCCGTTCAGCGCGGGCGCCTCGTGCCCTTCCGCGAGCTTGGAGAAGAAGATGATCTGGATGCCACTCTGGTTGGCGAGCTCCTGCAGCGCCGTACCCAACGGCTGCGCGGCGATCTTGACTACGTGGTGCGCATCCGGGGCGTCACCGGCGTGCACTGCGAGTGGCATGGCGAGAGCCAGGACCACTGCCGCACGCACGGCGCGCACGAGTCTCCGGCCACTCATTGTTGGTTCGCTGATGCTCATAGCCCCCTCTTCCTGCCAGCATCCCGCTCTATATCCAAATAGAGCTGCCCACGAACAACTTCTACCCCCGGCTCGTGTAATTTCTTTTAAGGCGACCCCTCTTGCCCCTGTCTGACCATGATGCGTTGGCCGTCGGCGGACTTCTCGAGGCTGACACCGGGCAGCGCGGACAGGAATGTCAGAAACGACGCGGGATCGTTGGCCTGGAAGACTCCCGTGACTTCCTGTGAGCGTAGCTCGGGGCTGCGGATCTCGATCACCTGACGGTTGTAGCGGTTGAATTCGGCGGCGACTTCTTCCACGCGCCGATGTTGGAAGATCAGCTTGCGCTGCGTCCAGGCCAGTGCTGTCTCGACATCCGCGCGGGGCGTCCGGCGCGCGCTGCTGGGCAACAGTGTCAACTGCTCACCGGCTTGCAGGGGCAGACGCGTCTCCTCCTCCTGGCGTGGGTCGCGACTGTCCGTGAATACAGCGACGCGTCCATCGACCACCGTGACCGTCGTACTGTCAGCCCGCCGGTCGACATCGAACTGCGTGCCAACCGCGCGTACGGTGGTGTTACCGGTCATGACATCGAAGGGTCGGGTCGCATCGTGCGCGACCTCGAAAAGGGCTTCTCCGGCCAGGAGCCTGACGGTCCTGTGGTGCTGGGTCATCTCCACTTCGACGATCGAAGCCGTGTTGAGCGTCACCAGTGACCCGTCGCTCAGAACGAGCGAGCGTTGCTCGCCGATGGCCGTTTCGAGGCGCTGGGGACCCGGATGCCAATACAACCAGCCGCCAACCGCTGCCAACATGACTGTCGCGGCGACGGCGCAGCGTGTCAGCATGAACTGCATCCGGCTGCGAGATTGTCTGGGGTTACCGGCCGAGCCGTGTGGCAGAACCGCGATCTCGCGCGGCGTGGCCTTCGCCTCGCGGATCAAATCTTCCACCGGGGTATCGGGCCAGTGGGTCTCGGTGGAGCCGAGCGCGAGGGCAAGGCGGGCAGCCTGCAGATAGGCCGCGACCCGCTCCGGCGATTTGCTCATCCATTCGACGAACGCGCGCTGATCGGCGGGTGTTGCCTGACGCTCATTCAGCAACACCCACCAGCCCGTTGCCTGCTCGCTGATGGGTGCCCGCGGATCGATTTCGCTCGTGTGATCTCGTTGCATGACGGTGATCTGTTATCAACCGGATATCACACAGCGCAGCCGCTCATAGGCGCGCGTGAGATGACGCCGGACCTGCCGATCAGTGAGCTCCAGCTCGCGCGCGATATCGCCGCAGCTGCGGTTCTCACGGCATCTGAGCAACACCACCGCGCGCGTGATGGGCGACATCGCCGCCAACTCCTTGTCCAGGGATTCCTGACAAACTTCCGTCTCGAGGGTGAATTCCGGGGACGTCCCGCTGTCCACGGCGTTTTCGTCCATGACTTCCAGCATGTCCTGGGGAGGTTGGCGCGTACGCCACTCGGAGACGACGTGGGAGGCGACTCTCAGCAGGTAGGCCTGCGGATGGCGCACTTTGCTCAGGTCCTGGGCCCGCAGCAGGCGCAGATAGGTCTCCTGGGCCAGGTCCTCGATGTCCACGGGCGCCCGCACCCGGCGACCGATGAAGCGCAGGAGGCTACGGTTCCAGCGTTTTCGCCAGCCCAGCAACAGGGTGCCGTTTGACATGGGGGTGGTCGGGGCGCGTGGTTTGCCTTTCTATTACATAGAGGGCCGCGCGGGGAACGATTACCCCCGCTCCGTACAAAAAAACATCTCGCCCGCGACTTTAGCCTACGGCGGCTCACCCGGTTAACAGCCGTTAACTTTTTCTAGCCGCGCCTCTTATGTTACCGAGGCAGACTGCCGTCACTCTTCCCGCCCGAGGTTGCAGAGATGGCACCCATACCGGACGCAGTAACACAAAACTACGCCAACGAGCCCGTGCGATATCCCGCATTGGAGGTCGTCGACCTGGCCGCGGAAAGCGCGGCGGTAACCGAGTCGTACCGCAATATGGTCATCCACCGTGTCAACGACAGTTGCTTGCGCTTGTCAGTTTTCGAGGAGGCGTACCGTTGGCACTATCATCCAACCTCGGATGAGTTGTTCCTTGTCATCAGCGGTTGCCTGGCCATCGACCTGGAGGGGGGCCGGGAGATCCGGCTTCAGCCCATGCAGTGCGTGACGATTCCCGCCGGGGTTCGTCACAGGACGCGCGCACTGGGACGGACCAGTAATCTCTGCTTCGAAAAGCTGGGCGCCGCAACCGTATTCGTCGACTGACCCACCCGTAACGGGGGGATTGGCACTCGGCACTGCGCTGCCTACACTGCGTAGCCAAATCCGAGGAACCCCACATGAGCACCACGGTCGACTTGAAGCTCGAGGTCGTCGTAGTCCCTGTTTCTGACGTCGACCGCGCGAAGCGCTTCTATGGGAGCCTGGGTTGGAGACTCGACGCGGATGTGGCCAAGGGAGACGATTTTCGCGTCATACAGTTCACCCCGCCGGGCTCCCGCTGCTCGATCATCTTCGGCAAGGGAGTGACGAGCGCCCAGCCCGGCACGGCGCAAGGGCTTCATCTCATCGTCTCCGATATCAAGGCCGCGTGCGCCGAGCTCGCCCAGCGTGGCGTCGAGGTCAGCGAGGTATTCCATGACGCCGGTGGCGTATTCCACCATGGCGGTCAGGAAGGTCGCGTCGGTGGCCCGGCTCCGGATCGGCGCAGTTACGGTTCGTTCGCCTCGTTCAGTGACCCGGATGGCAACGGGTGGGTCTTTCAAGAGGTCACCGCGCGACTGCCGGGTCGCGTGGCTGAGGGCGACACCCGATTCACCTCGGCGGCGGAACTGGCCATCGCCCTTCGGCGTGCGGAAGCGGCTCACGGCGAGCACGAGAAGCGGACCGGCAAGCGGGATGAAAACTGGCCGGCCTGGTATGCGGAATACATTGTCGCCGAGCAGGCGGGCAACCCTTTGCCCACTTAGATTGAAAGGGACCTGCGTCCTTCAGGGGCGCTCGCGACGAGGAGCGCGGTTTTCGCAATCTCCTCAGGTGTGCCGAAGCGCTCCATCAGGGTGCATTCGCGGATAACGCCATCGAGATCTTCCAGGAGATCCCCCGGCATGCGCATGCTGTCGGGGAGATACCACCTCGTGTCGGCGGGACCCGGCCTGACGGCGCTGACCCGAACACCCCGGCTCGCCAACTCCGCGGCCGCGACCCTGGTGAGGGACAGCACCGCCGGGTTGGTGCTGACATTCAGAATTACAGCGGAGCCGCGTGAGAACAGCGGGACGGCACGCTTCAGAGTGAAGAACGCACCCTCGAAATCGACATCGTCAATGAACAGAACATCCAGGCGACCGTGCATGCGCACCAGGTCAGCAAACAAGTCCTTCGTATCCTGGTAACTGGCCGCATCCGAGGACACAACATCGACACCCGGGCCCAACGCATCGCGTGCCTGCGCGACGGTCGCCGGATTCCGCCCCGTCACCGTGACCCGTGCGCCCTCATCCCGGAAAATGCACGCCGCGGCCAGCCCGACTCCGGCGGTGCCGCCGGCGATGAGCGCTATCTTTTTGTCCAGCTTTCCCACGACGGCACCTCCAACAAACGCGGCGTTCGCAGGGTGTCATGGCCACCCTCCGCGCGGCTTGTCCGATCGCCGCATACTGGCACGTTCCAATTAGACCGAGCCGGCCGTACGCGGTCGCCGGCGCGAGCTCGGCCTTGGTGGCAGATCATCGAGAGCACGACTGTGCTCGCGCGCCCAGGCATACAACATCTCGATCGGCTCGATGAATTCCCGGCCGAGGGGCGTCAGGGTGTATTCCACTTTCGGTGGCACCACGTCGAAAACGCGCCTCGATACCAGGCCGTCACGCTCCAGCTCCCGCAGGGTCTGGGTCAACATCTTCTTACTGATTCCCGGAAGACTGCGCTGCAATTGACCGGTGCGGGCAGTCCCCGCGTGCAGGTCGTGCAAAGCATGCAGAACCATGCTCGTCCATTTGACGGCAAACAGCTCGAGCACCCGACGCGGCGCGCAAGTCTCTTCGTGAACAACCGATCCGGGAAATTCGGGCATATGGGTTACCACCAGGTGACTATGTCCCCGAATGGTGCCGTCTGTTGCGGATTCAAGGATTGACTTAGTGTGACGCTCTCTCGTGGAGATTCATTGCATGAACAAGACGGCATTGATCGCAGGTGCCACCGGGATCGTCGGTGGCAACCTGGCGCGGCACCTCGTGAGCAAAGGCTGGAAGGTGGTCGGCATCACGCGCAAGCCCTTTTCCGACGCGACCGACATACGCCATGTGGATGTCGACCTGCTGAATGCCGACGCGGCGGCCAATGCTCTCAGCAGCATCCGTCCAACACACGTGTTCATCAGCGCGTGGATGCGTCAGCCCACTGAAGCCCGGAATATCGAAGTCAACTCGAGGATCGTGCGCAATGTACTGGCAGCGGTCTCTCCGGCCAGGTCGGTCGCGCATGTCGCCCTGGTCACCGGACTCAAACACTACCTCGGCCCCTTCGAGATGTATGGGAAGGGCAAGGTCCCGGTGACACCATTCCGGGAGGAACAGGGTCGACTGGATGTCGACAATTTCTATTACGCGCAGGAGGACGAGGTGTTTGCGGCGGCCGCGCGCGATGGCTTTGGCTGGAGCGTCCATCGGCCTCATACCATCATCGGGCTGGCGGTGGGCAACGCCATGAACATGGGCTCCACGCTGGCGACTTACGCAACCCTCTGCCGCGAAACCGGCCGGCCTTTCGTCTTTCCGGGGTCCGCAGTTCAGTGGAATGGGCTCACCGACATGACAGATGCTCGCCTGCTGGCGCGGCACCTCGAGTGGGCTGCCACCGAACCGGCGGCGCGCAACCAGGATTTCAACGTGGTGAACGGTGATGTATTCCGTTGGAACTGGATGTGGACGCGGCTGGCGGATTGGTTTGGCATTCCGCCCTCTCCGTTCAAGGACGGCGATAACACGCTGGAGACTCAACTCGAGGGAGCGGGCCCTGCCTGGACCGACATCGCGCGCAAATATCAACTCGTGGAGCCCGACCTCGCGAGGCTTGCTTCGCCGTGGCATACGGATGCCGATCTGGGCCGGCCAATCGAGGCGGTAACCGACATGGGGAAGAGTCGCAGGTTAGGCTTCCTCGACTATCAATCGACGGACCAGAGCTTTTTTGACCTGTTTACGCGGATGCGATCGTTGCGACTCATTCCCTGACGCGCCCATAAGGCACCGCGGGCTCGTGCACGCTCCAGGAGCACTCTACGACCTTCAGCCCCAGATGCTCCTGCATAGGATCGAAATCGCGATCGGAATGTAACAGGTCGTGCCCATTCTGAATGCAATAGGTTCCGATGAGAAGGTCCGCGGTTTTGCGGACGGTGATCCCGACATCGCGCAGACCGCGGTAGTTCTTCGCAGCGAGAACCGCGAGGTTGTCGTCGAGCATGGGATGAATGTCAAAGTTACGTAGTTCCTTCTCGAGCGCCCGTGCATGCTGGTCGCTACGCGCGCCTTGAAGGAGCTCGCACAGCATCAGGTCACCGAGAGACAGGGGCTCCACGCCCATCAGGTTCTTCAGACGCAAGGACTGCGGAGTGGCCTTGCCGTTGAAAAAGTCGATCCAAACGGAGCTGTCGACAACGATCAAAGCTTGCGCGCCCGCCGACTTCGATCCAGATCGATGTCCAGTGGGATTTTACCGAACATGTCCCGGACCGATGCCTGGTTCCCCATACGGATCAAGAGACGAAGCCCCGCCTCGACCGCTGCCTTCTTGGTCGGCAGCCCGGAAATTTTCACGGCTCGCTCCATGAGCGTATCGTCTATATCGATGTTCGTACGCATGGTCGTCCACGGATGTGTATAGTTTATTGAAAGTATACACATCGGGCTGCTCGGAACGCAATTGGATGATGCCGCCGTTATTTTCTGACAAGACTTGGCGGGCGCCATGTTGTAGTGGTTTTATCCATGCGTTACAGCAGCGCCGTGTTCCTGGTCGTCTTCTCTGCCGACGCCCTCGCTGAAGATTCGTCCGCGGGCGCATTGCCTGAGGTTGTCGTCACCGCCGAAAGGCGTGCGCAGGACATCCAGGACGTGCCCGTCTCTGTGAGTGTCGTGAGCGCTACCGACCTCGAGCAGTTTCACGCGACACAGCTCGCGGATCTCGAAGGGTACGTTGCCGGACTGCAGATTAATTCCGCGGGGTCACCAGGGCAGACGCAAATCAGTATTCGCGGTATCGCGCCCCTGAGTGGCGGGGGCGCTACCGTCGGAACCTATATTGGCGATATACCTGTTGGCTCCACGCCTCTCTACGAGCGCGGCGCTCAATATGCGGTCGACCTGCTGCCGTATGACGTCGAGCGGATTGAAGTGCTCAAAGGGCCTCAGGGCACGCTATATGGAGCGGGCGCCGTGGGTGGTGTCCTGAAATACGTTCTCACATCGCCCGACTTGAGCAGGTTCGAAGGACGCTTGGGCGGGAATGTCTCCGCCATCGCCGGAGCCGCCAATCTCAGCGGGGGCGCGCGGGCGATGATCAATGGCCCTCTCATCCCGAACGAGTTGGGAATCACTGCGAGCTACGCTGTCGAGCATACGGCCGGTTACATCGACAATGCCCTGACACAGCAACCGGGTGAGAATGCCGACCAGCAGGAGAGTGGCCGCCTCGGGTTTCTATGGCACCCGGGCAGTACGGTCGATGTGCGCCTCGGCGCCCTGTTCCAGAGGATCCGCTCGCGCGGCAACACGGAAGTCGCGTTGAATCCTGTTACCTTCAAGCCTCTGCTCGGGCCCCGGCAGGACAACAACTACGTCGGGCAGCCCTTCGAGGGCGAGCTACAGCTCTACGACCTCAGTGTCGACTGGGATCTGGGCTGGTCTCACCTGCTTTCCGCGACAGGGTTCTCGGACCACTCTTCCAGACTCGTCACGGACACGACCCGCTTCTATGGTCCACTCTTCCCCTTGCTGGGCTTTCCCGCGGGCATCTCCACTTTCGGCTTGACCCTCGATACACGCAAGTTCACCCAGGAATTTCGCCTGTCTTCCCCTACGGGTATTCCCGTTGAGTGGCTCGCGGGTGCGTTCTACACACACGAGCGCAATGGCAACTCACAGATCGTTACGGCACAGGACTTCTCCGGTGCTCCATTAGTCGGGCTGGATCCGCCGGCCCTCGCATTCTCTCACTACGGATACAGCGAGTATGCGGCCTACGGCACTCTCACCTATCATTTGAACTCACGCTGGAGCCTTTCGGCGGGCTTGAGATGGGCCGAGGACCAACAGAGCAAAGCGGTTGCGAGCTCCGGGGCATTCGTCGGAGACTCCTCGAGTACTTTCGCGGAAGCAACCGGCAGTGCCTGGACCTATAGCGTCGCGCCACGCGTACGGATCTCCGCAAACGTCATGGCATACGCTCGGATCGCCAGTGGCTACGAGGCGGGCGCACCCAACGTTCCATTGCCGGGTGTTCCACCCAAGGTGGATCCCGACAGACTCACCAGCTACGAAATCGGCGTTAAATCGGTGTTCTGGAATCACCGCGCCACCGTCGATCTGACGGCTTTCGACCTGCAGTGGCGCAACATCCAGGTCAGCGGGTCGACTCCTTCCGGCGTCGGGTACCTTACGAACGGGGGCACCGCGCGCAGCCGTGGATTCGAGGGCAACGTTGGTCTGCAACCGTTGGATCGCCTCGTGATCAATCTGAACGCAGCCTTCACAGACGCGCGGATCACGCAGGATATACCTTCGGTGGGCGGCCTTTCGGGCGACCGATTGCCTTTCATCCCGCGTTGGAGCGCCTCATTGCGGGCAAGCTACACACAGCCCATCAGCGCTGGCTGGAACGGACACCTGGTTGTCGGAGTCAGGTTCGTCACGGATCGGTACGCCACCGGTCCTTTCACCTTGGACACCTTCGAGGTGCATGGCTACCACGCCGTCGATCTGCGGGCCGACGTAGCCAACAAGCTCTGGAAAGTGGGTCTGTTCGCCACCAACGTGGGCAACACTCGCGCCTATTCGACGTATAACCCGATCGTCAATCTTGCAACGGGTGAGATCACGCAGGTCGAAGGCCTCCTCATTGAACCCCGTACGGTAGGACTGACGATCGACCGCGTTCTCTAAAGCGAAATTACTGCGGCAAGCGCCAGAACACCCGGTGCGCGTTCGAGTAATAGATCTTGTCGATGACCGACTTCGGCAGTGCCAGCCCTTTGACATCGGCCTTGATCGCATCGATGTGCTGCACGTCGTCCGTCGCGAGATACAACCAGTCCGAGCGCCAGAACTTGTCGGCCTCGACCTCGAAGGGTGTGCCGTCCGCCGGCGGGTTCTGGGCGCGCGCCTTCGGGTCCGGCGGATCCTCGGTGAGGTCCGTTCCGTACAGGAGGCGATCCTGGTATTTCTGGAAAAACCGTCGCACCTTCTCGGGATCGGCCTTGGATTGGTACTGGACCTGGGTCATGCGCGCCGCCAGGTCCACGGTGGCGTTCTGATAGGTGTCCAGGAACTTCGCGAGCACATCGACACTCCATTCCAGGCTCGCCATGTGCGCGCCGATGAAAATGAGCTTCGGATGCCGGCCCACGAAGCGATCACGCGCGGCCATGAGGCTTTCGTAGCTCGGCATCTGCGGGTGCAGGTACATGTAGTACTCGGGATGCTCGCGGAAGTAGCTGCGATCGTTCTCGGTGGTCATCTGGTCGAGCGGCAGCCAGCAGTTCTTGGGCTCCGCCTGGTGCGCGACCAACGGGATACGCTCGGCCTCGAGGTGGTTCATCACTCCGTCAAAGCGTGGATCGTCGAGAAAGATCAGGTGGTGCTGCGCATCCCTTTCGACCATCCCGATGTTCTTCCACACCTTTACCCCGACCGCCCCGCGGGCGATTTCGGAATCGACGCGTTTGATCGTGTCGGCGGTCCAGGTAGGACCGGCGAAACCTTTCATCGAGAAGGTCGTCAGGTAGTGAAAGCGCTTCGGATCGGCCGCCTGCAACGTGTGGGCGGCATGGGCCTGCTTGTCCAAAGTCGGAAAGTCAGGGTAGTCGACGTTGATCGACAGCAGCTCGAAGCCATCCCGCGCCGCTACATCGAGGAAGTGATGATCCTCGGTGTTGGCATGCACGTGCGAGTCGAACTTGCGGACGTGCGCAAAGTCGGCGGCGGTGTAGTGCGCCGGAGCCGGCTCTGGCTGCGCGGCGATCGTGCGGCCCACGATGGCGGTCAGGGTGAGTGAAGCTATGAAGACACGACAGGTATTGCGGATCATGCGGAATCCTTGAGGGCACCATCATCCAGGGAGCGCGCGAGTACCGAGACACTATCGACAGACAGCGGCGCACCGGCGAGCTTCGCCGCATAGAGTGCTGCCCCGGCTACCGGCGCGAGCCGCGGCTTCACGAATTCATAACTGCGCGAGCCGTCGGCCAGGGCCGTTTCGAGCATCGGTTGCAACAGCCCTTCCAAACGAAACAGGCCGCCCGAATAGGACACAGGCAGTGGGATCTTCAGGGGGACTTCCAGCTGGTCGCGGACGGCATGCACCATCGCCGCGAGCTCCTGGGCTGCCCGCTCGAACAACCGGCGGGCACCGGAGTCACCTTCGGTCGCCGCACGCGCCACCAACGGCGCCAGCGCGGCGAGCTCACTCCGCGTCAGGGGCGGGGGACCGTAAACTGCCGCGCACAAATCAAGATCGGTCCGAAGTTGGTAATGCCGGCGGACCAGATCGTAGAGCGCAGCCTTTGGGGCGCGACCGTCGCTCATCCGTGAGAAAAGTGTCAGTGCTTCACGAGAGATCCAATATGCGGAGCCCTCGTCGCTGAACAGTTCGCCCCATCCGCCGGCTCGCGCGCGTTTTGCTGCAAATTCGCCATAGGCGATGGAGCCTGTGCCCGCGACGATGTTGATCCCGTCGGAACCGGCGAGCGCTCCTGCCCAACCGCATACCATATCGTTGTCACAACGGCAGCGCTCTTCTGGCAACACTTGCGCGACGATGCTGTCCAGACGAGGAAGCAAGGTGCTGTCCTCCCCATGAGCAGGCAACCCGACGAAAGCAAACTCGAGTTGGGAAGCCGTCAACCCGGCCTGTTTCAGGGTCGCTTGAACACCCGCGACCATCATGGCCTGCAGGGCGTCGAAGCCGGTCTCGAGATAATAGGCGGATCCGCCACGGTGCGTGGCCAGCACCCGCCCCGTCTCGTCAATCAACAGGAAGTCGGTCTTCGTGCCGCCACCGTCGATACCGAGAAACGTCTTCACCTCGAAGATTTCCAGGGATAGATCGACACGCCCTGCACCACCCGATTGACCACACCCCGGGCATTAGGAGTGTCAGGCCGAAGTCCCAGTGTCAGCGACTGCAGGAATGCCAGTGTCTGCGCGAAAACCACATAGGGAAAGCAGAGAGCCAGGTTTGATGCGCCATCTGCGCCGGTACCCATATCGACGGCGGAAAGTGCTACGACACGCGCCGCAACCGCGTCCGACTGGAGCTCTCGCAACAGATCCATGTCGTACTGGCGTGCGTAGGGATCATTGGACAGGAACATCACCACCAGCGTCTTGCCGTTGACGATGGTCTTGGGTCCATGGCGGAAGCCCAGGGGAGTCTCCGCAAGCGCGACCGTCTTGCCGTCGCTGAGCTCGAGCGTTTTGAGGGCGGCCTCGCGCGCCAGCCCCTTGAACTCCTGCCCCCCCAGGTACACGACCCGGTCGAACCCGCTCCGCGCCAGGGTCGAGATGCTCGGCAAGGAAGCCTCGAGAACGTGGTTCGCCCAGCGGGCAAGCGCCTCGGGCCGATCCTCTCCCAACAGATCGAATCCCAACGAGACCGCGAGCATCATGCCCGTGAAGCTCGATGTCATCGCGAACCCACGGTCGTTAGTCTCCTCTGGCAGCAGGATTGTGTGGGCGCTGCGTAGCTTCTGCGCGTGGCGGTAAAGCTCACCCTCCCCGTTGCAGGTCACGATGAGATGATGACAGTCGCCGACATACTGCTCCGCCAATGCGACCGCCGCCAGACTCTCGGGGCTGTTACCGGACCGCGCGAATGACACCAACACTGTCGGCACGTCGGGCTCCAGCCAATCGCGCGGCGATCCGACCAGGTCCGTCGTCGCCACTGCGTCCACCCGCCGCCCGGTCGAGCGCTTCAAGGGCGGCGCCAGGCACTCACCGACGAAGGCCGACGTACCGGCCCCGGTCAATACGATACGCACGTCGGGGCGCGCCAGCAGCGGTCCCAGGAAAGCCCGTAAAGCCGCGGCTTCGCGGCCCATGACACTCTCTATTTTCGTCCAGACCACCGGCTGCTGCGCAATCTCGCGCGCGGTGCAGATTCCGCGCGCCGCTTCCAACTCGGCCTGCGGGTACCCAAGATAGTTCATTCTCTTCCTCGATCAACTCCGGCACGCCCGGCCGGATCGCCAGGCCGGCATGCGCGGTCATAATGGCGCAACACCTGTTCGACGCCGTCGATCACGAGCTCGCGCGGGTCGTTCTGCAGCCGGCTCTCGCGGACGGCAGCGTATTGCACCGGCAAATACTGACTGATCAGGGTCAGCGGAATTCCGCGTGCCGCCAGTCGGTCCAACAGTTTCGTGCACGCCTGCTCCACGACCGGCGTGCTCCAGTAATAACGGGACCGGTCGCTCAGGCTGAACTGAAGGTCGAACGCCTGCTGCTCCGGGTTCGTGTAGTAACTCTTCCAGTAGCGGGGATGGCGCTGCATTTCCCCGAGCACAGTCTCTTTCAGCGAGCCTTCCGGCATGAGGTCCAGCTCCGAGGCCATGTCGGACAGCGCCCAGAACACCTCGCGCAACGCGAAGGTCAGTCCCGGACCGACCTTCAGGATGGCGAAGTGATCCCGCACCAACGCCTCCAGGGCCGCGGCGGTCTGATAGTCCGTGGAATGGGCTTCGAACACCACACCCTCCACCGGCTCGATGCTGCGGCTCAACGCGACAGCCTTGGCGGGAACATAGTCGATCACCTTGTGGTGGTCGAACTCAACCCCCGGCTGCACGACGAGGCCGATCACCCGTGACCAGGCCGATTCGACTCCATGTCGCTCGAAAGCTCTTCGATGTGCCTCGATCGTAGCGTGCGCCGCTTGCGGCGTCGTGACGGCGAGCTCCTGAACGTCCTCATGTGCTCCGCCGGGAACCGGCACCTCGGTGCCGATGACATATACCGGCGGCTGACCGCCATCCCGGCACCATACGGCTTCCGTGATTGCACAGAGTGCTGCGGTGCGTTCCGCGATCAGCTCATCACCGAGCGAGCGCGGATCGTCGGCACAGGACATGGAACAGTCCAGATGGATCTTGCGGAACCCCGCGGCCACATATTCAGCAACCATCACCTCCGCCTTCCCCAGCGCGGTCGCGGATG
Organism: Steroidobacteraceae bacterium; assembly: GCA_036834945.1. GTDB lineage: Bacteria > Pseudomonadota > Gammaproteobacteria > Steroidobacterales > Steroidobacteraceae > 13-2-20CM-66-19. Next base: position 27,926 of record DAITMW010000016.1, on the reverse strand, counting down.
GCAAGTGCTGCCAGCAGTTCGGCCCCAGGTGATCGCCCCCAAGCACCACTCGCTCCGGGGCCAGACCGACGGCAGCGGCCTGCGAAAACACCCGGTCGCGGAAATCCGCGGGCCGCATACCGGTGTACCCGCCATCCTGGTTCACCTGGTTCGATGTGGCTTCGATGAGGGCCAGACCGCCCGTACGCTTCGTGAGGCGGAGTGTCGACTCCAGCACCAGGGGATGCGCGGAACAGACCGAGTAGATGCCCACAGGCACACCGGACTTGTGGCGGCGGACGAGATCCAACATTGCATTCATACCGGCTGCTCGACGAGCTTGTCTTCAGGCTCTATGGCGAGCAGCGTGGCCGCCAGAAAGGCCAGCACGACCGCGATGACGGTGATCCAGTTCGGCATGACACTCAACACCATCATCGAGACGATCGCCGTGATCATGGGCGCGCCCGCGTTGGCGAGCGGCGCGACCACCAGCGCGCGGCCGTAGCGAAAGGCATAAACCAGAGTCAGCGCCCCTACCGCATTCAGAATCTGCGTGATCGCCGCGAGCCCCGGCCCCTGCCAGCCATACTCGATGGGAGCCGAGAAGTCGGTCATCCACAGGGCTATCGGAATCAGCAACAGTGCGGTCAGGGTCATGTAGAGAAAAATGTTCTCGGCATCCATGGTCGCGTTGGCGAGCTTCATGAAATAGCCCTGTACACCCCAGGCCAGCAGAATGATCAGCGCGTAGACGAACCAGCTGACACCCTGTGCGCCCGGCGCTCCGCCCTCCGCGCCGGGGGAGTAGTTGAACAGCGGCAGCGCGATCAACGCCAACAACACACCCAACGCGCCCACCCTGCTCACCCGTTCCTTGAGAAAGGCCATGGACAAGCCGATGGTCACCACGGGCGACAGGGCAATGATCGGGAAGATCAGGTACGTCGGGCCGGTATGCACGGCGTGAAAGAGCAGCATCTGGCCACCCGCCCCGGTGAATCCGATCAATGCTCCGAGCAGCACGGACTTCGGATCGCGCTGCACCCGCCAGCGTACGCGCTGCATCGCGTAGATCGCCGGCGGGATCAGGGTCAGCGTCCAGACCACGTAGACCAGGGTTTCGGGGAATCCGTGCCGGGTTGGAAACTCGGCGAAGGCTCCCCAGACCCCCCAGAATCCGGTGGTGATCAACGCGTAGATGAGCCAGGGCTTTTTCAAATTGGCGCGTTGGACATCAGAAGCGGAATGACACGCCGGCCACGTAGCTGCGGCCATAGGCGCTGTAGCCCGCTCCCACGCCGCTCGCGCTCTGTCCCACCAGCTGGCCGGGTGCCCACGGCAGCAACGGGTTGCCGTTGAGGTAGGTCCGGGCGATGGCGTTGGTCAGGTTGCGCCCCTCCACGTACACGTCGAAGCCTCCGAGGAAGCGGTAGTGCGCGCTGGCCGTCAGCCAGGAGAAGGCATCCGAGATAGCCGGCCAACCCGGGACTTCCGTGCACTGCGAGCAATAGAAGGTATACCGTGAGGTGTAGTCCCAGTTCACATCGACGTTGAGTGGTCCCTTGTCGTAGATCAGGCTCAGCGAGAACGTGGTGGGCGGCGCCTGGTTGACGGCACCGGCCGGGTTGCCGGTCCAGGTGTGGGTGAACTCCAGATGGGTGCCCAACCCGTTGTCGAGGAAGTGCTGCCAGGTCAGCTCCACGCCCTTGTAGGTTTCCTGGGCTCCGTTGGCAGGAGCGGAGACGGTCCACAGGAACGGCGTGCCGGGCACCGTCCCCGGCGGACCACCAATGTACTTGATGGTACCCAGATCGACGTTGGCCGTTGTTCCGCTATAGATGTCGTTGGTCACCTTCTTGCCGAACACACCGGCCGTGAGTGCCGAATGAGACTGGTAGTACCACTCCGCCGACAAGTCCGCCGACCACGCCTTGATGGGCTTGAGGCCCGCCGTGCCGGTGTAGTCGAGCGACGGCTCGCCGTTGAGGGCGTTGTTGGTGGCGTTCGGCGCCAGCTGGTTGAGGTCCGGTCGTGACATCGTCTCGCCCACCGCCGCGCGCAACTGGACCTGGTCCGGGACGGCCCAATAGCTGAAGTTGAGAGACGGAAGCGCCATCGTGTAGGAGGATTCCTGCGAGAAATCCTGCGCGGCGCTGTACTGCACGTTGTAGGTCACCGTGGAATTCGTATCGTCCTGTGTCCACAGCGACACGGGCACGGACTGCGCGGCCTTGGCAAGAGTCTTGGTGTGCACCAGGCGCACGCCCAGGTTGCCCGACCAGTTCGAGCCGGCAAACGTGGCTTCTGTATAGAAGGTGTACGTCTTCTCGGTCACGTCATACGAATTGAACGGGTTGGGCTGCGGGAGCGTGTCGGCGAAGTTGAAAGGCTGGCAAACATTATTGGGGTCGCAGAACTGCGGGTTCGGCTTGCCGTCCAGACTCTTGAGGAATGCCAGGAGCTGGGGCACGTTCAACTTCGGGAGCACTCCGGGGTACGAGCCGCCGGCTCCCTTGAGGAAATTCGGCGGGCTGGTGAAGGAGATGACGTTGAAACCCTGCGAGGCGAACGTGTACGGCCCGGGTTGCACGTCGGGGTTCGTGACGTACAGCGTGCCGTACTGGCCCGAGCCGTTGGTCCAGTCATTACTCTCGTCGACGCGGGTCTTCTCGCGATGGTTGTAGCCGACACCGAACAGCAGCTTGTTCCAGACTCCGAGGTCGGTCTTCAACTCGCCGTCCAGGGTGAAGCCGGTGACCTGGTCGTGCACCGAGAAACCATTCAGGCCGTCGTAGTGAGTCGACCAGTACTTGTTGTCATTGAGAGCGCCCGAGTTCATGAGCGCGGTATAAGAGCAGTATCCCGCCCTCTGGGCGCTCGCCGTTCCGGTCGGGCACGCCGACATCCCCAACTGACTCGGCGGGACCAGCACGTTGAGACTCGGCAGACTGTGCGGCAGGTCCTGCATGATCAGGTAGTCGGGGGCGACCATCGTGTCCGATACCAGGCCGGCGGTCACAAACGTATCCGCGCCACCCTCGGGCCGGCTGGCGGTCGAGCGATAGCCATCGAAGTCCAGTTTGAACCGATCGGTCGCCTGCCAGCTCCCCCGCAGCCCATAGAGCGCGGTAACGACGTTGCGATCGGTGGTGTTGTTGACGATCTCGGGCTGGAAATTGCCCGCGGTCACTCCCGTTATGACCCCGTTGTTGATCGTCGGGTCGGTCCAGCCCGTCCCGGTCGGGTCGGTGGCGAAATAATACGACTGGTTGTAGCCGATCTGCTGGTCCTGGAGCTTGGTCCACAAGCCGTCCGCGATCAGCTTGAAAGAATCGTTCGGGCGCCATTCGAGACTGCCCGACAGGGCTTCGCGTTTCTTGTCGTCGAAAATCGACCCGAAGGTGATACAACACGGGGTGGCTGTCAGTGGCGTCGCGCCGGACGGCACGTTGCCATCGGCATCCGGGTAGGGATACGACGGCGGGCCGTAAATGTTCTGGGAATAGGCGTTGAGCGCGTCGGTACGGGTGTGATTGTTGGAAATCACGCCGCCGACCAGGAAGCCCACCGTCTGATCGAACAGGGTATCGCTGACGAAGGCCGAGAACTTCTTGCCGTACAGCTGCGACATGTCGTTGTAGTTGCCCTCGGCATGCACACCGCCGTGCCATCCGGGCGGGCTGTCGAACGGGCTCGCCGTCCGCAGGTTCACCGTACCGCCGATACTGCCCTCGAGAGCGGAGGCTTGCGTCGACTTGAGCACATCCGCCGCGGAGATCACCTCGGACGGCAGCACGTCGAAAGCCAGGTCGCGCGCATCGTCGTCGGTGGCGAGAATCCGGTTGTTGAGTGTGACGATGTTGTATTGGGGGCCGAAGCCGCGCACGCTGACTTTCTGTCCCTCGCCACCCGTGGTACGGGTGATGGTGATGCCGGGCAGATGCTGGAGCGAGTCGGCGACGTCGGAATCCGGAAAGCGGCCCAACTCCTCGGAAGAGATGGAATCCTGGACGATGGCGGAGTTCTTCTTGTCCTCGAGGGATTTCTCGAGACTGGCCCTGAGGCCGGTGACGACGATCTCCTGGAGTTCCGGTTGACCGTTATCGCTCGACCCTGAAGGGGTTGGCGCCGCGGCCGCAGGTGTTGCGGGCCCATCGGCGACTGCGGCGATCGCCGCGGCTCCGGTCAAGAACGGCAGCCCAATGGCAATGGACGCGGGCATCAGTCGCAGCACAGTTGCTCCCCACACTTTCTGAAGTTTTATTTGTGACATCAGAAAACGAAAGCATACGTGAGCCTCTTTGCCCTCGTGACTTTCGAATTCTTGCTTTTCATCTTATTTCTATTTTCGAAAGTGTCAAGCCGGCCGTGAACCGGCCCTCTGAGGGGGCTCCGGGCCCGGCTCGCGGCAGGCTCAGACCAGGCGGACGTCGACTCCGCGGCGGCGCAGAGCCTCGATCGCTTGCGCCGGAGCCGCCTCGTCGGTGATCAGGATGTGGATCTGCTCCACCTTGGCGATGAGAGACACGTTGCGGCGGATCAGCTTGGAGGAATCGGCAACTACCACGACCTGCCGGGCAATCCGCATCATCTGTGCGTTGAGCTCCGCCTCCTGAAGATGCGGCGTCATCACTCCTAGTTCGGGATCCAGGCCATCCGCGCCCAGGTACAGGCGGTCCGCCTGCAGGTTGGCCAGTGCCGCGGTGGCCATCGGGCCGGACAACGAGTTGGATTCCCGCCGCAGGATGCCACCCAACATGATGAGACGCACCGAAGGCACATCCATCAGCAGCGCGGCGACATTCAACGCGTTGGTAATGACATTGACGGACTTGAGGTCCGCCTTGCGAATGGCCCTGGCGATCTCCGCGGTCGTCGTTCCGGAGTCGAGGATAATGGTCTCGCCGTCACGGATCAGTGCGACGGCGGCTTGCGCGATACGCACCTTTTCCGAGTGATGCTGGAGTTGCTTGACGTCGAGCGGCTCGTCCTCGGCATCCTCCCGCGGCACCGCTCCGCCGTGCGTGCGAGTGAGAGCGCCAGCCGACTCGAGGGCGGAAAGATCGGCCCGGATGGTCACCTGGGACGTTCCAAATCGGGTCGCGAGACCTTCGACCGTGACGCGGCCGTCCGCGAGCAGCAACTCGCAGATGCGCCGCCGGCGCTCCTCGATCAACAACCCACTTTCAACCGGATTGAGCATCAGACTGGCCGCGCCTCGAGCACCAGAAAGTCATTGAAAGTCACCTGCACCGTGCCTTGTGTGCCGGAGACTTCTCCCAGCTCGCGATCGTTATAGTAATCGCGAACGCGATACCGGCCGCCCGAGAGACCGCGCAGTGGCACCGGCCCGCTGAAATCGCGGGCATAGAAAGCATAGTAGAAGCGGCCGCCCTTCTCGACCACGTGGGTCTCCGGTTTATCGAATCCTATGTCGTACAGCTCGCCCCGGTAGGTGCCGAGCGGCAGCATTTTTTCATTATAAAGGGCGATCCACTTGCGCCATATCGCCTCCTTGGCGGGGGTCAGCAGGAAGGAATCCTTGGGCTTCGGGTCTCGCGGCCAGGTGAATTTGGTCGACACGATCCCGCCAATGCCGACGGTCGAGGCGAAGTCGGCCCCACCGGTGCTCAACTCGACATGATCGCCCGCGAAAGCCGCGCTCGGTCCCATCAAGGCCTTGAGGCTCTTGCCCTTGAGGCGCACCTGCCAGGAGGATTCCGGGTCGGAAGCCGGGGCCTGGTTGAACGAGCGGAAGTTGAAAAAGGAATGGGACGTTCCACAAGGACACAGCTCCACGACCGCGCGCGGGTTGATCTGCATCGCGGCCTGGTACACGGCCTGAAAGAAGTCCTGGAGCTTCTCGACGGACTCTTCCGGCCGTGCATGCTGGTGCGCGGGGTTGTAGCAAGGAGCCACCGAGTTCAGGTGTTGACCGTCGATCTTCAGACCCGCATAACCCCACTCGCCGAGGAACTTGCGGACCAGGCCGACCATGTAGTCCACCGTCGGCTGATACGCCGGACACAGATAGAAACTGTTCCACCACGAAACGTTCTGGACGGCCCCTTCCTTGTCGAGCAGTAACATATCCGTGTGGTCGTGCAACAAATCCGACCCCGGCGCGGCGGCCAAGGGCGCCCACCATAGACGCGCCTCGAGGTCGTACGAGCGAATCTTCCGCACGAGCTCGCGCATGTCGGCTTCGCCACGCGGGTACTTTGCCGGGTCGACCTTCCAGTCGCCTACGTTCGTTTGCCATCCATCGTCGATGACTGCCCAGCGTAGACCCAGATCACGCACTTTGGGCAGGGTGTCCTCGATCAATTGCGAGGTGCAGGCGCGCTCGTAACCCCAGGCACACCATACCGCCTCGTACGCGGTCTCCGGTGAGTGCGGCGATGCGATGCCGCGCACGGCCATGATGCGGCGATACGCATCGAGCACGGCAAAGTAGTCCCCTTCGTGGGTGGCTACGAATGCCTGCGGCAGAGTCAGTTGCTCACCCGGCTGCAGCGCGTGTTTGTACGGCTCGGTAATCGCGAGGTCTACCCCTCTTTCGTTGCAGGTCAGCGGCAATGAGACCAGGCGCGGGGTCACCTCCAGATGGCCCACCGCGACGCCTCCATCGCGCCTCCAGACATCGACGATCGGCGTGCCACCCCCATAGTCGGAAGCATTCATGCCCATGAAGTTCTGTTGGTTGAACCCCGGCCGGACGGGTTGGACCCAGTCGCGGCGGTCAGCATGGGTGCTGCCGCAGAAAGACCAGAAAGGCGGGCCGGCGTCCTGGGGCTGCCGGTTGCCAGAAGCTAGATGGAGGGCGCACTGGGTCCAGCTATCGAGGTGGACGGCCTGGGTATCGGTGTTGCGATAGGAGACCTGGTAGAGCGCGAAGCCGGGGTAGTTGGAGAACAGCTCGACCTCGACGGTCTTCTCCAACTGCGGGGTGTGGCCCGTTCGGCCGGAACCGGCTGCGGCGGTTCCAACGAGCCGCAGACGGGTGCCCTTCCCCAGCGGCCCGTCGATGTCGTGTGTTGATTGCTCCAGCAGTGCGAACCGCTCGAGATGCGTGTCCGTGCCGATCACGAGCGTGTCGGAGGCCGTCCAGCGGGTGAGCGCAACCTTTCGGCCGTCGGCCGCGGTGTGCGTGAGCCTCGTCCGCATCTGAGAGTCGAATTCGATGAGGATGCGTCGATCACCGAGGGCAGCGGCAACGCCTTTTTCGCGGTTGCCGGCGAGGGAACGCCTGCTCAGCCCAATGGTACTCGTAGCGACGCCGGTGACAGCGGCGAGTTTGAGAAATCGGCGTCTGCTGGTGCGCAGCTTCTTCACGGTTCGGGCGCCTCCAAGGCAATTCGAAGGAACTCGCAATCCTAAACGGGCAAAAAGTCGCCTAAAGCCCGGTTTGTTCTTTCTTTTTATTTCATTTCGATGTAAATCGCAAGCCGAGGTCCGCGCCGCACCCAGCGAAGCGGGTGTTAGCAAAGGCTCGAACGGCCAAGGTGGCCCCTGCGAATTGCGGGCGGCGACGGGGCAGGTTCCCGCATCTCCTATCGGAGAGACGGCAATTGCACCTATCGATGGAGTCTACGCTCCGCCAGAGCAGACCATCGCGGTCTATTCAATACGAGAGAAATGACACATAGATGAAAGATCAATTGTTGCGCGGAACAGCAACACATACGGTTGCGGCGTGGGGAGCTGATGCTTGAAGGAGCAATCGTATGAATCGTCGATCTTCCCTGTTGGGTCTCGGGTTGGTGACGCTCGGTGTGGCAGGACTGCAGGCGCAGTCCGCGGCCGCACAGTCGAGCCCGGGCTCACAGGATGTGCAAGTCTATGTTGGTGAGATGTTTGGAGACCGGCTCACGGAGACTCCGATTTCAGGCAGCACTCCGCGCCTGAATGACAATGTCACCTTCGGTGCGCGCTACACCTACAATTTCATGAAACAGCTCGGCGTGCAGCTGTCGGCGGGCTACACACCGACCCGCGCCGAGCACATGGCCAGCGGCAATAGCGATCTTGGGCTCACCACCGTCGATCTGGACGCGGTGTGGTACGTCATTCCGGACTTTTCGCTCGCGGGGCACAGGTTCACCGCCTACACGGTCGCCGGTGTGGGTTATGCCTGGGCGGACCTGGACCATGACCTGTCAGGTGTGGCCGGCGGCCGGCCCGTGACGATCACCGACAGTAACAGCTACACATTCAATGCGGGTTTTGGCGCGAAGTATTATCTGATGGACAACCTGTTCGTCGACTTCGACGCCCGTTATCGCTATCTGAACCGGCTCGTCAGTGACCAGGGCCAGTCCCTCAATACGGAGGAGACGACGCTCGGTCTCGGTTACCAGTTCTAAAAGCCAGGGCGGCCCTGCGGGAACCTCCTCCACGCCCGTGGGGCCGCTTCTGGCGACTCTTCGCGGCCTGCCCTGATACAAAGGTATTGACCTAAGTGTCACATGCCCGTATATATAGGCAACTGCCTAAGTATTGGCGAACTGGGGAGAGCGATGGTGAACAGCAGCGGTAATGTCCATGCGTATGCGAACGGCGAGCTCGACCGGGAGATCGTCCTGTCACGCGTCATCGACGCTCCGAGGAGCCTGGTCTACCGCGCCTGGACCGAAGCCGGGCGGATGTTCCAGTGGTTTGGTCCCAAGGGATTCCGCTGCGAAGTGCGGCAACAGGGCGATGCCAAGGCCGGCGCCGTGTGGCGCTTCGATATGATCGCGCCCAACGGGCAGCGTTTCGACAACCGGATGACGTTCCTGGAAATCGTGCCGAATGAAAAGCTGGTCCTGGATCACGGCTCCGACAAGGACGATGATCCGAATCGCTTCCGTGTCACCATCACCTTCGACTCGCAAGGTGACGGGAAGACCGTCCTGACGTTACGGCAACTGCATCCCAACAAGGCGCAACGCGATGCGACCATCGGGTTCGGCGCGGTCGAGCTCGGCAACCAGACGCTCGACAAGCTGGCTGAGTACCTCGCCAAAGACTGATATGACCGCAACCCCATCGTCCTCGAGTCGTCGCGCCGGAGCCGCGGCTGAGCACCAGATCAGCCGCGTGTTCCGCGCACTATCCGATCCGACCCGCCGCGCGGTCATCGCGCAGCTGGCACGCAGTCCTGCGTCGATGACCGACCTGGCGCGTCCATTCAAGATGGCCCTGCCCTCCTTTGCCCAACACCTTACCGTGCTGGAGGAATGCGGTGTGGTGCGATCCCGCAAGGAAGGCAGGGTCAGGCGTTACCGGCTCGTGCCACAGCCGCTCGCTTTCGCGGAGGATTGGATGGTGGCACAGCGTGCGATCTGGGAGCAGCGGCTGGATCAGTTGGAGGAGTACGTGGAGCAGATGAAGGGCGTAACATAGCCGCATGCCCGGTGAGACCGCCCGACTGCAGCCGCTTTACCTGTTTGCGGACAGCCAGCTTCTATTCTGGAGACGGCACGGGCGGTTATTGCTGCAGGAGGCGCTCGACAACCAGGCAGGCGATGCGCCTTCCGCCGCCTATATTGGCGCTTCCAACGGGGACCGGCAGGAGTTCTACGAGATTTTCGCCGGAGCGATGCAAGCCGCCGGCATCGCGGACCGCCGCCGGATCTTCTCGTCCTTCTCCGCGAAGGACCGTGCGTTCCTGGAAACGGCCCAACTGATCATCCTGTCGGGGGGTGAAGTCCAGGACGGCTGGGAGACGTTCAAGCGAACCGGGATGAAGGACGTCATCCTCGAGCGGTACGCCCAGGGGGCCATCCTGGTTGGCATTTCGGCGGGCGCGGTTCAGCTGGGGCGCCAGGCGATAGCAGAGACGGCCGGATCGTTCCCGCGCTACCTGGTCGACGTGTTCAATCTCGTGGGCGCGATCGTGGACGTGCATGACGAGCGCAACGATTGGGCCAGACTGTCCAGCATCATTCATCTGTTGGAAGGGGCCGCCACCGGGCTGGGTATTCCCAGTGGCGGCGGGGTCATAGTGCACCCGGACACGACGGTCGAACCGCTGCGCCGGCCGGCGCACGAGTTCCGCTTTGACGGAACTCAGATCATTCACTCGCTGTTGTGTCCGCCCGAGGATGAGTAGCGGTTATCAAGGCACGGGGGATCCAACCATGGAACTGGAAACATTCGACACCGGACTACAGACGGCCGCGCCGCATGAAGTCGGATTCGATCCGAGCCGGTTGCAGTTGCTGAGCGACGCATTCGCGGCGCGGGTATCCGCTGGACGGCTCGCGGGTGCGGTCATAGCCGTGATGCGCCAAGGACATGTGTGCTGGGCGGATGTCATCGGGTATCGCGATACCGAACACGGTGTCGGAATGACCGCGGATAGCCTTTTCCGTCTGTATTCCATGACGAAGCCGATCGCCAGTGTCGCGGCGATGATACTGGTCGAGCAGGGGCGCCTGCTCCTGTCGGACCCGGTCTCCAACTGGTTACCGAGCTTCGCGAATCAGAAGGTGGTGGTGGCACCACGAGAAGGCGGCCAGAACGTCACCCTGGTCCCTGCACAAACTCCTGCAACGATCCGTGATCTGCTGCGACACACCGCCGGGTTGCAGAACGAAGTGTTGTTCGAATCCACCCCGGTGAAGGAGCTGTACCAGCGTGCGGGTCTTGGCTCCGGGAAACTGTCCCTCGCCGAATGGACTGACATTCTAGGTGCGCAACCGCTGGCCTATCAGCCGGGCACCGTGTTTGATTACAGTCACGCCACGGCGGTGTTGGGCCGGGTGATTGAAGTGGCTTCCGGAGAGTCCCTCGACAGCTTCATTGCCCGTAATGTGACCGGGCCGCTGCAGATGCGGGACACCGTGTTTCAGATCCCTGAGGCGGAGTGGTCACGGCTGGCCGAGCCGACTATCGATCCCACCACCCAGGAGCGGCCGCGCCTGCTGAATCTCAAGAAGCGCCCCGTGCTCCTGTCCGCTGGTGCCGGCATGGCGGGCACGGCACGCGATTATCTGCGGTTCTGTGCGATGTTACTGAACGGCGGCAAGCTCGACGGTTCGCGCATTCTTTCGCCGGCGACAGTCACCTACATGTTGAGTGATCACCTGGCCGGGATCCGGCGTGACACGACGAGCGGCCAGGTCCTGCTCGGAGGCTACGGATTCGGTCTCGGCTTCGCCGTCCGTACCTCCATGGGTGAGGCGGCGTTCCCGGGGAGTGTGGGCGATGCGCACTGGGGCGGAATGGCCGGGACCCAATTCTGGGTCGACCCGAAGCGGGAGCTGGCGGTCATCATGATGATTCAACAGCCGGCTGAGCTCATCAGTACCTGGCATCTCCTGCGGCAGATGGTGTACGCCGCGATGACGGACTGAGAGCCGATGCCGTACGATTGACTTGGGTGTGACACTCTGTAATGCTACGCGTCGTAGCATATGAATCAGCGAGCGCACGGCATGCGGTTCTGGCCATCCCTGCTCATGGCACTTCTGACAGCTTGCGCAAGCCACACTCGCCCGGCCTTTGTCACTGCGGGAAGCGAGATCGACTGTCCGGATGCAATGCAGAGCCAGGTCCGGCTCACCGCTTCCGCGATTCCCCTCACTTTTCCGGCCTCGTTGAATATCAATGCGGGGTCCGCCGGGCATCCCAGCCTCGTGGCCCGGCGCATCATGGTTGCGGTCTTACCCACAGGCACTGCCCGAGGAATCAAGGTTCTCTCGAGCCGTTTGACCCTGACGACCGTGGGCGGCACGTTGGCCGGTTGGGCGTCGGTGGGCCACGAGCTGGCGGCATCGAACGCCATCGATGTCATTCCGGGTCGACTGCGCATGGAGCCGTTTCTGCAGGGATCAGCACCGACGCTGCGAGCGCAAACCATCGCGCTGGATGTTTTCGTGACTCCGGGAAGCGTTCCGATCGATGAGCCGCTCGTCAGCACCGGTGCGCTGTGGAGTGCCGAGAACAAACCAACTCAACCCGACAGCCTGCGGATCACATTGATGCCGGCGAGGCATTTTACGGTATTCGACACGGTGGAGGGAACGGTTGCTCTCGAAGTTACCGCCGCAGTCACGGCGCACCGCCCCGCACGCGAGTACTGGCGGTGCTCCTTCTCGACGCACTTCCAGCTCATCGACCATGAGTCAGTGCTACCCGATCTGTGGGTACTGCGCAAAGCCGGCTTGCGTCGCGCAGAGAGCCTGACGCTCGTGCTCAAAGACCCCGTGACGGGTCCATTCCGTGCGATCTTCAACGATCCACAGTCCGCCCGAGGTTTCGCCGCATGGCTGCGCGCAACCCACGCGGAGCACGTGGGCCCCTATCGGCTCGGAATGTCCGGCGATGAGCTGCAGAATCTGCAGGTCGAGCGCTTGGGCGAATGAGATCGCTCAGGCGCGCGACTCGAACTCAACCTCCGCCTCCAGATTGCGCAGGTCGCGCGAAACAGTCGCCACCGCGAGAGGGAGTCCCGCGCGGGAGAAAGTGATCGCGCAGTCCTGGTCCTCGAGGCGTCCGTCGATCGTCAGGTTGTCCCACTTCTCCGCGTGTCCGATGTACTTGATCAACACTCCGTACTGACTGGTCCAGAAAAAGGGTACTGCATCGAAGGGTTTGCGCTGGCCCAGGATATTCAAGGCCGCGGTTTGCCCCTGGCGCTCGGCGACGACCCAGTGCTCGACCCGGATCCGCTCTCCGGAGTGCGCATCAGGCCACCGTGCGATATCACCAGCGGCAAAGATCCCCGGAATGCTGGTCTCCAGGTATTCATCGACCAGTACGCCGCGGTCCGTCTTCAGTCCGGCCTGCTCCGCCAACGCAACGGTGGGCCTGACACCCACGCCGAGCACCAGCAAGTCGGCGTCGAGGACCTTGCCACTCCGCAGAGCGATCTTCTGTCCATCTACACGGGTCACCGTATCCTCCATGTGGAAGGTCACGCCCTTGGATTCATGCAGACCGCGCATGAAGCTTCCCAGCTCGGGCCCAAAAACGTGGTCGAGTGGCTGTTTCTGAAGCGAGACGACGTCCACGCCGACCCCGCGTGTACGTAGTGCCGCCGCTACCTCGAGACCGATGAAACTTCCGCCGAGCACAACGACTCGTTTCGCGGACGCCGCCTTTGCAATGAGCGCGCGGCTGTCAGCGTAGGTCCGAAGATAGTGGACCGTGGAGTCCGACGCGCCCGGTATATCCAACTTGACCGGGTCCGCGCCGGTGGCCAGTAACAAGCGGTCATACTCGTGCGTTTTGCCGCCCTCGACCTCGACACGGCGACCGCTGGTATCGAGCCTGGTCACCCGTGCATTGAGCACGAGATCGATGGAGTGCCCCTGGTAGTATTCCGGGGATCGCAAAGGAATCCAGTCGTCGCCCGCCTCTCCCGAAAGATACTCCTTCGACAGATTCGGGCGATCATACGGCGCGGAGGGGTCCGCACTGATCAGGGTCAAAGACCCCTGGTAGCCCTCGCGGCGCAATGTATCCGCCGCAACCAGGCCGGCAGCGCCGCCACCCACGATCACAACAGATGTTGGCGCGGTCCTCGCCGCCGGACGTGGTGTTGGATTCGCGCTGCCAGCCGGCAGCTTCTCACGGACAAAAATACGGTCGCCCACGCGCTCAACGCGCCAACGAGGAATTGGATCGAGCGCCGGCGGTCGCAACGGCTGGCCGGTGCGGAGGCTAAAGCACGCGTGATGCAACGGACAACGAACGTCCTCCCCCACCAGCAGCCCCTGCGCTAGCGCACCACCGTAATGTGTGCACTTGGCCCCAACCGCGAAGAATTCGTCGTCGCGGCGCACCAGGAGAATTTCATCATCGCCGAGCTTGCCTTCGAGCATGGACTCGGCAGCAAGGCGGTCCACCGGGACACCTTGGGAAAGATCCAGAACGGACGCCGAAGTCGGGACTGTCATGGGATCTCCTCCATAGCTCGCTGATCGAGCCATGGGGAGATTCTCCGCTATTCAATCCGATTCAGCTATTGCGCCAGCAGGTGCGGCTTCTGCTTGTCCGCGCAAACGTCCTCGTGCAGCTCGTAACCCGGCTTCTTCACGTATTCGGCTTTGAAGCTCCAGGGCGCCGAGAAGGTCCTGCTATCCTCGATCGTGAAGCGCGCGTGGAGGTGCTTGCCGTCCTTGTCGAGCTGATAGCGTTCCGTCAGCTGCAGGGACTCCGAATGCGGCAGCCCGGTGGCATCGAGAAGCGTGCCCTCCTCGAAACCGTTCGAGTCGATGACCAGGGTATCGCCATCCCAGCGGGCCACGGAGTAGCCCAGGTAATGGGGATCCTCGTCCGTCGGCAGCTTCTCGTTCAGATAGGCACGGCGCGGCAGGCGGTTCAACTCGTGAACGAAGTAGATCGTGTTGGCGCGCTGCAGGACCTCGAACGGGCTGCGAATCAACATCAGCCGTGGCAGCCCGGGGGGCAGGCAGTGGGTGGTGCTGTCGAACGAATGGTCGCCGCGGGCCGCCAGGGCTTTGTTTTTCTCGTAGACAGCCTTGGCTTCGGGGAGCAAGGGCGGCACTTTGCCATCCTCGGTCTTGAGCTCATCCTCGGGCTTGACGATCGACCAGACGCCGCTCAGGTCGGGTATGCCCGCCAGCACGGGAGCCGTCACCAGCAGCGCGGCCAACGCAACACCGGGTCGGGTTGCTTTTGGCGCAAACGGGGGTTGCCGGGTGGGTGCGCTCATTTCGCCACCGTGACGCCGTCGACGGGCGCGTTGCGGTTGTTCTCTTCGCAGATGTATTCCTGGGGCCGCACGTCGGGTCGCCAGTGATAGATACGATGATAGCTGTAGGGATGCTCCAGGGTCACGGGATCCTCAACTGTCATGGTCAGCTCGAGTTTCGCGCCGCCGTCGATCTTGCGATATCGCTCGATGACGTGAAGTTGGGTCGAGTGGCTGCTGCCCTCATCGTCGATGAAGGTGCGATCGTTCAGGGCGTTGGTGTCGACGACCAGTGTGTCACCTTCCCAATGTCCGACCGAGTCGCCCAGGAACGACGGCGTTGGATTTTTCGGATGCGGACGGTTCAGCCAGATCCGCCGGACGTTGTGCGCGACTTCGTGGAGGAAGGTCAGACGTCCGGGGGTCTGCACGATCTCGATCGGATACGGACTCTCCATCAACCGGGGCATGCCGTGCGGCAGGCACTGCGTGGAGGCATCCGCCTCGGGAGTGCCGCGATTCTTGGCGCGGATACGTCGTTCGAGCACCCGCATGTATTCGGGCTTCAGAGGCGGAGCGACACCCGGCTCCGGCCCCAACATGTACTCGTAGCCTTGGAGCCACCAGACGCCCTCGAAGTTGCGTGGCTCGGGATTCGGTGGCGCGGAGCCCTTCGGCGCCGGGCCGGAGCCGCGCAGTGGCGGCGTGAGAGCCAGTGTGGGATCACCACTGTTGTTTAAAGTCTTGGGCGTAGGCGCGGCGAAGCTGGTCGAAGCTGCCGAGAGCAGCATGGCCAGAAGAACTGTGCCCGCGCGCCGCCCATCGCGTCGCCTGATTTTCATTTAGCACCGATCCTTGAAGCTGCCCGAGGCTTATGAACCGGC
>DAITMW010000016.1:0-12313 GCA_036834945.1 Steroidobacteraceae bacterium | reverse complement strand
GGTCGCAGCCCCTACGTCGACATCCCCGCCGCCATCGTCATGGCGCAACGGTCGCCGGAATTGAACTGGCGTTTTGAGTCCGCCGCGCAGAAACAGCTGAATGGCCGCCGTATCCCCTACCCTCGCGGCCGTGGCCTGGGTGGATCCGGACTCATCAACGGGATGGTCTACTTCAGGGGCCATCCCAGCGACTACGACGAGTGGGCGCAGTCCGGGGCTCCCGGATGGAGCTATCACGAGGTACTGCCCTACTTTCGCCGCAGCGAAAACAACAAGAACTTCGGCACGTCGCCATTCCATGGAAGCGACGGGCCGATGCACGTCCGGAATGTCTCTCACCCGAATCCACTGAACTTCGCATTCTTCGAGGCCCTCGCTGGTCTGGGTGTGCAGGCGCGAGACGACCTGAACGGTGCGGATAGCGAAGGCATGGCGCTGCGCCAACTCGCGATCCGCGGTGGTACCCGGGAAACTTCCGCGTCGGCATTTCTGCGGCCGGTGATGCACCGCCCGAATCTCACTGTCCTCACGCAGACCCAGGCAAAACGTGTGATCGTCAACGGGCGCCGTGCCGAGGGTGTCGAAGCGCGTGGCGCTGATGGGAGCAACCTGGTAGTACGCGCCCGGCGGGAAGTGGTGTTGTCGGCGGGGGCGTTGCAGTCACCCCAACTCCTGCTGCTGTCGGGAGTCGGGGATGGCGGGCATCTCAGGGAACTGGGGATCGAGGTGCGGCATGATCTACCCGGCGTCGGCCGCCATTTTCACGACCACCTGGCGAGCCCGGTCCACATGCTCATGGAGCATCCGGCTTCCTACGGAATCTCCTGGCGCGCGATGCCGCGCAACCTGGTCAACATCGCCGCATACGCGCTGTTGCGAAGCGGTCCCCTGGCCAACAACATCTTCGAGTCCGCCGCCTTCGTGAAAACGTTGGATGGGCTGCGGAAGCCCGATGTGCAACTGGTGTTTCAGCCGGCGAAGCGACCGGATCCCGGCTTTCCGTTTCCCTTCGGCCACGGCTGCGCCATCAGTCCGGTCGGGCTGTATCCGCGGAGTCGCGGACGACTGACGTTGGCGAGCGCCGACCCGTTTGTCGCACCGGTGATCGATCCGAACCTGCTGTCGGTCCCGGAGGACATCGAGCCTTTGATCCGCGGAATCCGCATGGTCCGTCGGGTGTTCGCTTCCGCGGCATTCGCGCAATACAAAGTGCGTGAGACGGTTCCCGGAGATCGCGCCCAAACCGATGATGACCTGAGTGCTTACATCCGCGATCAGGCGTACACGGTGCACCACCCCGTCAGCACCTGCCGGATGGGAACTGACTCGCTGGCGGTCGTGGATCCGCAGTTGCGTGTCGTCGGAATAGAAGGTCTGCGTGTGGCCGATGCCTCCGTCTTTCCATCGATTGTCGGCGGTAACACCAACGCCGTGGTCGTGATGGTCGCGGAAAAGGCCGCGGATCTCGTGCTGGGGCGAGCCGCCCCGACTGTTTGAATCTAGTCAAGGAGCCAGTGATGTCAGAAACCCTCAGCGTGCTCGAGCGCATCGAGATTGAGCGTGCCTGTGAGCGCCTCGTTTACGGCTATTCGCGAGCGCTCGATCTCGGTGACATGAGCGCGGCGGCCGATTTCTTCGCGGAAAACGGCTCCATGTCGCGTCCGATGGCGCCGAACCAGGTCATCCAGGGTCGTGAAACGATCCGTACGTCCTTGCTCACGCGGCCCAAGACACTGTTGACGAAGCATCTGGCGACGAACGTCGTGATCGACGTTGAAAGCCGCGATTCGGCGCGTGGGATTTCCTATCTGACCATGATTGCCACGACTCCGCCGCAGGGGGCCGAGCCTCCCTTCGTGTCACAGGGGCCCATCTACTTCGGGCAGTTCGTGGACCGCTTCGTGCGTGAGAATTCGGAGTGGAAATTCCTCGAGCGGCGCGGCTCGATTCAGATGAAGTTTTCCGGCGCGGCACCCGGCGGTTGAGATTCGGGCAGGCCCCGAACCACCTGCAAGCAGACGCGCACGGTATCCGCGATCACCACCCAGAGTATGGCGGCCAATATCACCGACAGCGTCGCATCCAGCCGTTGATTGAAAATCAACTGCGGCGCGACCGCCGCCTGCTCCGCGGGTAGCGTCCCGGCCGCCAGGGCCGCCGCCATCTTGTTGGCGGCGGCAAGAAATCCCACACGCACGTCGCTCGAAACCACCTTCTCCCAGGTGGCCACCGTCGTCACGATGGCCAGCCAGGCCAACGGCGCACCGGTGATCCACGCATAACGCAATTTGCCCTGCTTCACCAGGATGCCGGTGCAGATGCTCAGGGCGATTCCCGCGAGCAGCTGGTTGGAGATGCCGAACAGCGGCCACAGGATGTTGATACCGCCATTCGGGTCGACGACGCCGATGTACAGGAAATAGCCCCATCCGGCGACGATCAGGGCGCTCGTTATGAAGACCGACGGATACCAGGACGTGCGGCCCATGGAGGGCCAGACATGGGACAACGCATCCTGGAGCATAAAGCGGCCCACCCGTGTGCCCGCATCCAGCGTCGTGAGGATGAACACCGCCTCGAACATGATCGCGAAGTGATACCACAACGCCATCATTCCCTTGCCGAGCAGCGAGCCGAACAGACTCGACATCCCGACCGCCAGAGATGGCGCTCCGCCTGTGCGTGCGAACAGGGACAGCTCTCCCATCTGCGCGGCCAACGCTTGCATGTGCTCGGCCGCAACGGGAAATCCCCAACTCGTGATCGTGGCAACGGCTGCCGCCGGGGTGGCTCCAACCGCGCCGGCGGGCGTGTTGATGGCGAAAAACACGCCCGGCTGGAGCAAGGTGGCGGCAATGAGCGCCATGATGGCTACGGCGGATTCCAACGCCATGCTGCCGTATCCGATCATCCGGATGTCACCCTCATCCGTAATCAGCTTCGGCGTCGTGCCACTCGATACGAGTGCATGAAATCCGGAGATGGCACCACACGCGATGGTGATGAAAGCGAACGGAAACAAGGCGCCGCCGAAAATCGGTCCGCTGCCATCGATGAACCGGGTGATGGCGGGCATCCTGATGTCCGGATGCATCACCACCACCGCTATGGCCAACAGCGTCACCGTACCCAGCTTGAGGAAGGTGGACAGGTAGTCACGCGGCGCGAGCAGCAGCCATACGGGCATGACGGCTGCCGTGAATCCGTAGACGATCACCCACTTCGCCAGGCTCACACTGTCGAAATCGAACCAGGTGCGTAACGTTTCATTGCCGTTGATGGCACCGCCGGCGACAACCGCGAGCAACAGCAGCGCGATGCCGATCAAGGAGCCTTCCAGGACCCTTCCCGGTCGCACGTTGCGCATGTACAGGCCCACCAGGACGGCGATCGGAATGGTGGCAAACACGGTCGACGTGGCCCAGGGGCTGTGCTTCATTGCATTGACGACCACCAGTCCCAGCACGGCAATCAGGATGACCATGATCATGAGTGTGCCGACGATGGCAGCGTAACCGCCCACGCGGCCGAGCTCCTCGCGCGCCATCTGGCCGAGGCTGCAGCCGTTACGGCGTGTGGACAGGAACAATACGGTCATGTCCTGAACGCAACCACCCAACACGGCGCCCACGAGGATCCAGATCGTTCCGGGCAGATACCCGAACTGCGCCGCCAACGTCGGGCCGACCAACGGCCCCGGACCCGCGATGGCGGCAAAGTGATGGCCGAAGACGACCCAGCGGTTCGTGGGCACGAAGTCACGGCCATCGTTCAGGCGGGTAGCCGGAGTGGGACGTGACGGGTCGACGACCAGCACCTTGGCGGTGATCCAGGCGGCGTAGAGACGATAGCCGATGGCGTACACACACACGGCCGCGACGACGATCCACAGTGCGTTGATGGATTCGCCGCGATGCAGAGCCAGGCCACCGAGCGCGAACGCGCCCACAATAGCCACGAGGGCCCAGATCAACTTCTTCATTCAGCCCTCGTGCGGGTGGGTGGTGGTTTAAAGGCGCGGGTTTATGGCCTTTTCGTCTAGCGCTGCTTGGCCACCTGCCCGGCACTCACCGGCGAGGCGCTGTTGCCCCACGTTGCTCGCAGGAAGGTCGCCAGGGCCGCGACTTCCTCGTCCTCGAGCTTGTCGCCGAAGCCCTCCATGGGCTTCCAGCGCTTCGGCAATGGAGGGTTGGGCAGCTGGGGGCCGTAAAGGATGACGTTGATGAGGGATGCGGGGTTGCTCGCCTGCACCACCGGGCTACCCGCCAGCCTGGCACCGGAATTCTCGTCCTGATTGCCCAACCCAGTAGGCAAGTGGCAAGTTCCACAGTGGACGTTGTACAGGGTCTCGCCGTTCTGCATGACGTCCGCGCTGGCCTTGGAGACGGACTCGGGCTTGCTGGGGGGCAGGCCCTTCAGGTACGTGGCCATCGCCTGCACATCGGCATCAGTGAGATTGCGGGTGCTGTTCATGATGACTTCGTTCATCGGGCCGAAGACATCGGCGAACTGATTGCGCCCGGTTTTCAGGTAATCCGCGATGTCCTGAACAGACCACGAATGCAAGCCATCGGCGGCCGGCGTCAGGTTGGGAGTCGACCAGGTTTTCTGCTCGCCTCCAGGCACTGCCGCCGTGTATTCACCCCCGCTCATGACCGGATCGGAGCTCTCGGCACCCAGGAAGTTGCGTGGCGCGTGGCAGGCATCGCAATGCCCCAGCGCCTGGACCAGGTAAGCGCCGCGATTCCATTGCGCCGGCTTGGACTTGTCGGACACGAAGCGGCCTTCGGTGAAGTAGAGCATCTTCCACATGCCCAACAACCAGCGCTGACTGTACGGAAAGCGCATCTTGTTCTCAGGTGCCGCCGACTGCACCGGTGGCAGCGTCTTCAGGTAGACAAACAGGGCATGCGCGTCCTCGTCACTCAACTTCGTGAATGCGGTGTAGGGAAACGCCGGATAGAGATGGTCACCGTTCGGCCGCACACCGCGGCGCAAAGCACCGAGGAAGTCCTTCTCCGACCACTTGCCGATGCCCGTGGTGGGGTCGGGGGTAATGTTGGTGGAGAATAGGGTTCCGAACGGCGTCTCGAACGCCAGTCCACCCGCGAAGGGCTGGCCGCCCGCCTGCGTGTGGCAACTGACGCAGTTGCCGGCAATTGCCAGATAACGGCCGCGCTCGGCAACCGCATCGGTGGTCTGTGCGTGCGCGCGGCCCGCCAATGCCCCAACAGCTAGCGTCCCAACAGCAAGCGCCAGTGTCAGCGCGAGATACGAGCGTCTCAACCCTTGGCGCTCCACGAGTTGCAATGACCATGACTGTTGGCCGGTCCGCCGGAGAAGATGTCGCAGGTGCCACAGCCGCCGCTGCTCGCACCGGGATGGAAAAACGAGCATTTACCGCAAACCTGGTCCGGATTCGGCGAGTTCTCGACGTAGTTGTTGGCCTTGCGCGAGGCCTGGTCGGCGTCGGACATGGAACTCAGGTCGGCGCACACCGCGCCGCCGGCCGAGGCACTGGTACTCTCACCCTTCGGCCCACACCCGGCCAACGCTACGACGAGCGCACCGGCCGCGGGAATCCGCAGACTCTTGAGCAGGACGGTCCGGCGCGAGATCTTGTCTGTCATGATGGTTTCCCCCAAATCTTGCGATGGCCAGCATATACCGCGAGGGTCGCACAAACTTTTCACAAACGCTGTCAGCGCAAGGGAAGTGTGCATGATGAATGCAGCCAGCGCGCCCTGCGTGCATGCTCAACGCCGCAACGGAAAGGCCGTGGTGGATTTCACTTCCTGGGCCGCGACGAACGAATTGATCTCGCGGATGTTCGGCACGCGGGACAAGGTATCGAAATAAAACTTCTCGTAGGCTTCCAAATCCCGGGTCACGACCCGCAGCAGGAAATCGAACGCGCCGAGGATGACGTGGCACTCCATGACCTCGGGAAACTCCTGGATCGCGCGGGAG
This sequence comes from Steroidobacteraceae bacterium, assembly GCA_036834945.1. Lineage (GTDB taxonomy): Bacteria > Pseudomonadota > Gammaproteobacteria > Steroidobacterales > Steroidobacteraceae > 13-2-20CM-66-19. The sequence goes on along the minus strand of DAITMW010000016.1, from coordinate 6,343 downwards.
AATTCGGCCAGGCTCGCCTGGTCGTTGCTGATCACCTTCACCTGCACGAACAGCTGCGCCCGCAAGCCGATTTTCTTGCGGTCGAGCAGCGCGACGACCTTCGAGATGTAGCCCTCTTCACGCAGACGTTGGATACGGCGCCAGCACGGCGACTGGGACAGGCCGACCGCCTCGGCGATCTGTGCGGCGGAGCGTGACGCGTCCTCCTGGAGGGCCGCAAGAATGCGTTGGTCAATCCTGTCGAGACCGGACCCCGTCATGGCCGCGAGCTGGACCCCTGGTGACTCGTGTTGGGGTCATTCTATCCAGGCGCCCTTGGTTGATTTTCGCCAATTGCACCCCGGCCGGACGCATCCGTGCATGAACGTTGCAAGCACGGTGCGCCGCGTGGATTCAGTTTCTGGTGACCAGGGTGTTCGCGTTGTCCGGATGCTGCGCGAATACTTGCGAGAACTTGACGATCACCGCTGAGGAGATGGCGGTGTTCTGACCCGTCTTCGGATCGGGATAGCCATCGGCCAGGCGCCGCATGGCACGGTACTCCGAGGGCGATGATAGCTGGCCGTAGCTGTGATGGTGCGTGGACCAGGAGGTGTTCAGGTGATAGGTGAACGCATCGACGTCGACATATCCCGCCATGAGTCCCTGCGCGTCCTGCGGTGTCAGTTTGAGCTTCAGCCGCATGCCACGGAATACCTGGTAGCCGCTGGTGTTGAAAGTCACGCCCCAGGGGATCTCGATCCGGTCGGTCGGCTCGGTGATCAGTACGCCGTCGACGATCCTGCCCTTGAGTTTCTGGATGTAATCCTTGCCCCAGCGCATATCAATTCGCTGGGTACCGCCGGGGATCGTCTTGTCTCCGGTCGCATCCGTGAGCAAGCCGTCCAGGCCGCGGTAGGTCGTCACCGTGACGTCATTGTCGTTGGTGAGATCGTCGACCCCGGTGATCTCGATGACCATGCGATCGTTGTCATACCGCCGCATGAACTCGTTCTCGAAGTGATAGATCGTGCCGGAGGAGCGGTAGTTGGCGATGCAACCGATCACGCGGAAGAGCTGGTTGTCGATGCCCTTCTCGCCTTCCGGGCTCACGAAGTCGTTCGGTCCTTCCTTGCCATCGAGGTTCAGGCCGTAGGAGACCTTGCTCTGCTCCTCGAAAAACGGAAACTTTTCCGGCGAGGTCGTCGGATGCCACTGGTATCCTTCGCGCGCCAGCTGGGTCTCCATGACGGTCCGCTTCTTGCCGTCGTTCGGAAACAACTTCTTGAACTGCTCGCGCGGGCCGTCATTCATGCCTTTCGGGCAATCGGCTTTCGTGTCCTTGTTCTCATACACGGCCCAATAACGCTCGGTGAGAACGTAGGCGATGGTGCCGTTCTTCAGGTGCGGATCGCCCTCGGTCGCCATGACCTTTACCGGGGCGGCAGGCGCTGCCGGACTGGTGGCTGGCCCGTCGGAATGGGCCGTGGCAAGAGCAGCCGCGGCGCACGTCGTCGCGCCGAGCAGATATCGTGTCCTGGTGGGAATACGCATAGCGGTCATCTCCAGCTATCGTCTGAAGGCATTGTCCAGGAAATCATCGCGCAACCAGAATGCCTTGAAGCCGTTGCGATACCCGTTGAACTCGCCGAACGCATCCCCGTTGGCATCGCCGGGCTTGTGGTCATTGGCGAATGTATAAACGGGGCGCTCCCGGTAGGCCCAGACATTGATCGCGTCGGGCTGATTGGGCGCGGCCCGATGTCCGGTGTTGGGATCGATCGCCATCACGGTCCAAAGGCGGCTTGCGCTCTTCTCGCCCGGTTTCGCCATCACATAAGGGAACAGGTCGCGGCACACCTTCGCGTCTCCGTCACCACAGATGGCCAGACGATATTCCTGGGGTGAATCCGGATTGTCGCAAGCCTGTTGGTCGAGGGCGTCGTCCGAGCAGTTATAGATGTAGATCGTCTTGCCTCGTGAGTCCGCCAGCACCTGCCCGATGCGCGAGTCCTGCACCGTGAATTCACTGGGTGGCGGCAAAGCTCGCTGGGTGTACACGTTGTGCCAGCCGGGCACGTCACTGCCGATGAGACTGTCTTTACGCAGGTCGGGAATGTACGTATACAGCGGGTGCTTCCTGAACGCCCACTGCTTGATCCCTGAAGGCAACACGACGAGGCTCCACTCCCCGGCGGCCGTGGCGATGTCGGGCGCCTCCACCGGCTTCCATTTCTGCAGGCATCGGGCGTCGCAGTTGGATTTATCCGGACCATCCGCGTCGGAGTAGTAGACCGAGTACCCCTTGTGATCGACGAGCATGTGCCCTGTCCCGAAAGCCACCACCGTCAACTCGGGCGGAATGGTGGGCGACGGTCCGATAGGCGTGCGAGCCACGCCCGAGCCCCCCGCTTTCTCGATCTTCGTCCCACCCAGCACATCGCCTTTCTGGTGATCCAGGATCGAGGTGTACACGGGATAGTCGTCGTAGACCCACTGCTTGATCCCGTCCTTGCGCGTGATGATCGTCCACTTGCCGACCGGCTTGGCATCATCGGCGGCGGCGAACGGTGGCCAGAGCCTGGCGCAGCTCAGTCGTTTATCGAGCTCGGGCAACGTGTACCCCGGCGGGTAGGGACTCTGCAGACCGGAGGTTTCCTTGAGGACCTCGTCGGTGCAAGAGGAAATGCCGCTCTTCTTGCGATCACCCGTATCGCCGTTGCGCAGATTCTTCAACTGCCAGTGGTAGAGGGTGTGCCCGTTGGCATCGGCGTACACCGGACCATCCAGCTCCGTCTGCACGACCTGGACGCCCGGAGGCAACGGGTCCTTGTTGTAGACTTCGTGATCCGAGCTGGTCTTGGGTTGCCAATACGGCGCGGCTCCCACATTGGCCCGGGCGGCCATACCCGCGGAGGCGAGGATCGCCGCACTCAACAGAGCTGTAAACCTCATGCCAGGATCTCGCTGAGCTCCTTGGAAGTGTTGTTGCTGTTGGTACCCCACGAATTTCTATCCACACCCATGACACGCAACGCCGTGTAGCCGAGACGAGTGCCGGCGCTGTTGCCGATGTCGATGTGCAAGCCGGTCTTCAGCTTGCCGCCCGCCTTGCCCGCCGTGAACTGCGGCATACCGTCCAGCGAATGGACCCGGGCGTAGCCGTGGTCCGTGGTGGCCATGATCATGCAGTTGTCGAGCAAGGTCCCGTTGCCTTCCTTGATCTTGGTGAACGCATCGACGAAGTAGGCCCACGACTCCATGGCGCGACGGGTAAACCAGGAGGCGTTCGGTTGATAACCGAGCTTCGGGTCGACCGGCTCCTCGTGAGTATCCGTGTGGTGCGGCTTCTCGTATCCCGGCTTGATGGTCGAGGCCTGGGCATTCGAATAAGCCATGTTGAACACGCGTGTCTGGTCGCACGCGACCGCCATGACGAGCAGATCCGTCATCATGCGATGACGCAGAGCCACTCCTTCGGCATCCAGTCCCATGGGCGGGTCCTTCTCCGGCGCCGTGGTCTTGTGACATGAGGCGATGGGCTTCGGCTTCTCCAGGCGCTGGTCGAACTGCATCTCGAGATGTCGCAGCCCGGTGAAATACTGGTCGAGCCGCGCGCGATCGGCAGCGCTCACCTGCTTCATCATGCCCTTCGTCTCGTCCATGACGCCGCTCAACACGCTGCGGCGGGCAATGACATGTGGATCCGGTTTGAATGTCGGAGCATTGGGATCCGGAAAATCCGGGCCGAAGAGGCGCGCGTAGAACTGCATCGGCGACCACTCGGGCGCGTTGGGTGTATTGGCGTTGTCGTAGCTGAAAGTACTGCGGACGTCGCCCGTCGCCGTCGCAGTGAGTGATTTGAACCGGGTCGACCGGCCGATCTGGTTGGCGATCGTGACGTCGATCGTCTCGCCCGGGATGTCCTTCTGGTCCTTGGGTGCCGCGCCGGTGCGCGTGATGACCCAGCCGGTGTAGTGGCAGAGGTTCTGATAGTTGTCGCGGAATGCCTGGGCGTTGGTGATCAGGTTGATGTGATCCCGGATGGGCGCCAGCATGGCGATCTCTTCCGGGAGATCGAATCCGGAGCCGAGCTTCTTCGGTACGAAGATGCTCTTGTTCATGCTCAGGCCCCAACCCCAGGTGCCGAACCGGACGGGCATGGGATCGCCGTTGGCCCAGGCGGTGCCATGGTCATTCAGGAAGCAATCCAGTATGGGAAGGCCAACAGTGACGGCGACCCCGCCCACCATGCCCCGCAGTACTCGTCGTCTGGTCAGCTTGCTCATGTCCCTCTCTCAGTGCAGGTTCTGGGTCACTTGTTGCTGGGGCTTGGCGCTTTCATCCTCCGGCAGGGGCTCCAGGCTGGGCTGGATCTTCGTCACCTGTGAGAACGAATTGCTCAGGGCGATCGTCTTCAACAGGTCCGGGATCCGATAGCCTTCATCCGCGAACTTCTTGTTCAGGTAGGTCAGCAGCGGGCGGTCACGCGGCGGCGGCGGGCCACCCGCGCCGTAGCTGTACATGCGGGACACGAGGCAGGTTGGCAGCGCCGGACTGTCATGCAACGCTTGCGCCAGGCCCTGCACATTCTCGAACTTCTTGCCGTCGAGACTGCCGCTCGAGTCGATGGGTGCACCGGCCTCGGTGGCGCGATAGCGTCCGGCGCCATCGAAGTTTTCCAGGGCCAGGCCCATCGGGTCCATGATCTTGTGGCAGCCGGCGCACGTTGCATTCTTCAAGTGCACAGCCACGCGCTCACGCTGCGTCTTGTAGTGTGCGTCGGGATTCTCCAGCGCCGAGAAGTCGACATTCGGTGGTGGGTTCGGCACGGTCTGACACAACAGCAACTCACGGAGCGCCTTGCCACGGCGCGTCGGCGAGCTCCGCCCCGGATGTGCGTGGACCGCAAGGAAACTGATCTGAGTCAACATGCCCTCACGCGGGCTGTTGGGCGGAAACTCGTAAGGCTGCCAACCCGGCGAGGCCGGAAGGTTGTACAGGGCTGCCAGCGCCGGCGAGATGAAGGTCTCCCGGGTCGTGTACAGGTCGCGATAATCCTTCTTCTTCGTGATGAGCTGGTCGATCACGGTTCGCAGTGTCTGCTCACGGGCGTCAGCGACGGTGACACCGGTGAAGAACGGATAGACGGTCGGATCTTTCGACAGCGTGTCGAAATCGTCGAAGGCAAACATGTCGTCGAAGAACGCCCGCATGCCGTCCTCCAGGCGCGGGCTCGCGAGCATCATGTTGACGAGCTTTTCCCGGCCCTCGGAGGTCTCGATGGCGCCGCTCTCGGCCGCCCTCAGGACCTGGTCATCCGGGCCGGAGTTCCACAGGAAGAAGCTCAACCGTGCAGCCAACGAATAGGCATTGAGTCGGTAATGACCCTTGTTATCCGGATCGGGCTCGCCTTGCTCCGCGACGAACAGGAAGTCGGGGCTGATGAGCATGCCTTCGAGGGCGATCCCGAGGCCGGCGTAGAAGTCATTGACCTTCTCGGCGGCCACACCGGCCTGCTCGACATAAAGCTGGGTTTGCGCGGCAGTCATCGGACCCCGCAACAGCAGCCGGCCGATCTTGCTCAGGAATTGGGCGGCGCAGGCCTTGTCCGGCCCGTCCTTGTTGGCCGGCTTGCAGGGAATGAGGTAGTCACGATGGTGCTCGTCCACCACCTGGCCGGCGACGCCCGCCGCGGCCCGCTGGAACTGCTCGAGCTGGGCGGCGGTGACACCCGCCAGCGAGGCCCCATTCTCGAGCAACCCGTCGGTCCGCCGCATCGGCGGAAACTTCATTTCCAGGTGGAGGCTCGGGCCGAACACGTGACTCAGCGTATTGATGTACTGCTGAGTCGTGATCAGCCTCAGGTGGGGCGGCGAGCCTTTTACGGGGGGTTCGGGAGACTTGGTACACCCGGCGATCATCAGGGCCGCCGCCAGGGCCGTGGCACACAACGCCCGGACTGCGCGGTACTGCTGCGCCAGTCCCAGGCTCTTGAATATCGAGCTCACCCAATCCCCCTCAACCTCGTCAAAGCCGCTATCCAACTATGCTTGTTGTTATCCTCCTCCCCTTATGCAGACTGAGTCTATGCCCGCTCCCCGGAATAAACTTCCTTATTTCTGACGCAAAAATGCAAGCATCCTTCGTCTCCCGGCGACATCGCCGGCGCACTTGAGGTTTCTTCAGACTTTGAATCACACCGCCAGGTGGAGGTCCCGCTTCAGCGATGCTGGTCTCCGGGAGAGCGGCCATGGGCGTTACCGCGGAAATCATCCCGTAACCAGAACGCACGGAAACCATTGCGGCCGCCATTGAACTCACCGAAATTGTCACCGTCCACGGAGCCCGGACGAGTGTCACC
>DAITMW010000015.1:1227-52618 GCA_036834945.1 Steroidobacteraceae bacterium | reverse complement strand
CTGCAATACCTGCCACGCGAGAGAGGATGTCCACAACGGCGCGCTCGCCAAAACTTGCTCGCAATGCCACACCCCGAACGGCTGGAAACTCTGGGACTTCGACCATGCGGCACGAACGCTCTTCCCGCTGACGGGGGCTCATGCGAAGGTCGGTTGCGCTCAGTGCCATCTCAAGCCGCAAAACGTCATCAAACCCTCCATGGTTTGTGGCGCCTGCCACGCGGAGAACGACGTGCACGCGGGACGGTTCGGGCAGCAATGCCAGCAGTGCCACACCACAGCCAGCTTCAAGCGGCCTCGGACCAACAACTGAGGCCACGCCAATGCTTCTGTCGAACACCCGGGCGGCAGCGACTCTCATCCTTCTCTGGATGACGACCCTGTTTGCTGTCACACCAGCCGCCGCGGTGCAGCGCACCGGCTTCGATCATCTCACCACGGGTTTCGAGCTGCGCGGTGCGCATCGAGATCTGGCGTGCGAATACTGTCACGTACAAGGCGTTTTCAAGGGCACACCTCGCGCCTGCGAGGGATGCCACATGATCGGTGGGCGGATCAGTGCCACTTCCAAGCCACCCACCCACATCCTCAGCACCGATCGTTGCGAGCTCTGTCACGCGATCTACAACTTCACACCCATCTATCGCATGGATCACACCGCGGCCAAAGGATCCTGCGCCAGTTGCCACAACAACGTCAGGGCCACAGGGAAAGGCCCGAACCACATCGCGTCGGATAACAACTGCACGGCTTGCCACACGACCGTTGCCTTCAGCCCCGCACGGATGGAGCACGCTGATCTTTTACAAAAGAGCCAGTGCTTGGGCTGCCACAATGGTGTGCGCGCCTCCGCGAAGTCCCTGCGCCATGTGCCCACGACGGGTCAGTGCGACGACTGCCACACCACCCTCGCCTGGAATCCGGCCCGTTTCAATCACGCGGGACTGACGACGAACTGTCAGGGCTGTCACAACGGCCTGTCCGCGACAGGAAAGGTCGCGAACCATGCGGCTACGGCGCGTGACTGTTCGGACTGTCACCGCTATCCCAACTGGACACCGCTGATCTTCGTGCACACATCGGCGCAATATCCGGGAGATCACCGGGGATCGCCGTCGTGCACCGCTTGCCATGCCGCGGGGCTCGACCAGGCGAGCTGGACATTTGCCGCTTACCGGCCCAACTGCGCGGCGTGTCATGCCTCGGCATTCAAGCCTGATGCCCATCCCAAGACCGCCGGCGGTGTGCCCTACTCCGTAGCCGAGCTGCAGAATTGCACCGGGGCCTGTCATGTCTATACGGATGCGAACCTGACGGCCATCTCCAGGCCACGGCCGCCCGGCCATCACAAGGTGACGGACGGTGCGTTCCATTAACAAGGCCCTGGTGCTGATGGTCCTGGCCTTCGGCCTCAACGCTGTTGAGGCGCAGCCCCCTGGCCGCCTCGTCGACGTCATCGACGTGGACGAGCACGACAACCAGGTCGACATCACACTGCAGTTCACCTGCTCCCTGCGCTACGCGGGACATTCGCCGGCGAGCGAGGGGCCCGAAGTGCAAGTGCGGCTCCGCCCCGATAGAGACTGCGGCATTGCCTCGGCCGGAAGCGGCGCGCTGGCGAGTGAGATCCCGCCAATCTCCGGCCCACGCGGCATTCTCAGCAGCGCGCGCCTCGAGTCATCACTCGGCGGTGAAGTCACCCTGACGCTCACCTGGTCGAAACCGGAGTCGTTCGTACTGGCCCAGGGGGCAAGCCCGATGGGGATGCGGATTCGCCTCATCCGCGCACGCGCCGACAAGCCCCGCATTCTCGTTACGGACCGGGGCGACACGGCAAACAACTTCGCCGTCAACCTGGAATCTCAACACGAGCCGTTCGATCCGGACGCCGTACAACGGGCGAGTGAGCGCCTGCAGACGAAAACCTTCGTCTCTGAAATCGACGCCGGCGGCGAAAAATGGTACCGGCTACGGGCGGGCCCCTTTGACCAGCGCAGCGTGGCCGAAAGTGTCTTGCGGGCGGCCGCGAAAGACTATCCCCAGGCGTGGCTCGCCGTGGGCGATGACTCCGTCACGACCGACCCGAACGCGGCGGTGCCCGAGCCACCTCTTCCCCCGGTTGAGCAGATGGGAGCGGACCCCGCAATGAATCAGGGGGATCGCGCCAGGTTGTTTGACGAGGCCCGCAAAGCGCTGCGCGCACGACGCTACCCTGAAGCGGTCGAGATGTTCACGAAGTTGCAGCGGCAGCCGGAATTTCCCGAACGCTCCGCGGTTCAGGAACTCCTCGGTCTGGCGCGAGAACGCGCGGGGGAGATTGCGCACGCAAAGGCCGAATACGAAGAGTATCTGCGGCGCTATCCGAAGGGCCCTGCTGCGGAACGCGTGCGAACCCGCCTCCGGATCCTGCGCGCGGCGACCACGGGCAGCCGCAATGGAGTCTTCGATCCCTTGAATGGGTCCGGACGGGGCTGGAACATTTCCGGCGGTGTTACTCAGCTGTACCGCCGCGACACGTTCGACTACTCACTGGCCGGACCTCTTGCCACGAACCCAGCTTCGAGCGTGGTGGAGAATGCGATCTTTACCGACGCGGACGTGTTTGCCCGTCGGATCGGCGATCGCGTGGATTTCGCTTTCCGCCTGAACGGCGGGCTGACCGAGAACTTTCTCCCGCGCCACGCGACGGCAGTAGGAGAACCCAATCCAGACAACAGGGTTCGCATCACCACGGCCTTCTTCGATCTCAACGACAAGCTCACCGGATTGCGCACGCGGATCGGCCGACAGACTGCCACCACCGACGGCATTTTCGGCACGTTCGATGGCGCGATGCTGCAGTACACGCTGACGCCGGGTTGGACAGTTCGAGGTACCGTCGGGAGCCCGGTGCTCAACGCGCAGGATAACCTCGATACGGGCCGGCGTTTCGAAACAATCGCTCTCGACTATGGACCGGAGCTCGCACACTGGAACTCCAGCGTTTATCTGACCCAACAGACAGTGGATGGCCTGCGCGATCGCCAGGCCGTGGGTACGCAGTGGCAGTACTTCGTCCCGGGCCGCTCGCTGGTGAGCTACGTGGACTATGACACCCAGTATCACTCACTCAACGCCGCCGTACTGCTCGGGACGGTGCAGCTCCCCGATCGATGGCAGCTCACCGTCGATCTCGAGCGCCGCAATGCCCCCCTGTTGACGACTGAAAACGCTTTGATCGGACAGGTGGGCATCACGACCCTGTCTCAACTTCAGCAAACCTATACCTCACAGCAGATCGATCAGCTCGCGAAGGACCGGACGCCGTTGCTCTCGAGTTATATCGTCTCGGCGCTGAAACAACTCGGCGAGCGTTTCCAGGTCATGCTCGATCTGTTCCTGACACGCGAGTCGACGACACCGGCGACAGGAGGAGTCGAGCCGATCCCGGGAACGGATGGCACCGACGTTGCCTACCAGGTGCAATTCTTCGGCACCGGCCTGCTGAGCAATGCCGACTTCCATCAACTGGCGCTGCGTTACGACCACGCCACCACGGCCAACACGACAGGAGTGGACTATATCGCCCGCTATCCTCTGTTTGGCTCATGGCGCATAGGGCCGCGCATCCTCGTGCAACGCCGGGTAAACGATACCGGGCCGGTGCAGCCCGGCAGACCCGTGGGCCAATACTTCTACGACCTGTATGCGCACGCCGACTGGCAGCGCAACGGGAGGCTGGTGGAAATCGAGGCGGGCACCGAGATCGGTCGCAATCCCCAGGCTCTGCAGATTGGCAACACCAGGCGGCTGTTCGTGAGTATCGGCTACCGGGTGAACTTCTGACATGAGCCGCTGGATCACCTCACTCGCATTGCTGATGATCGCACTCGCCGGCTGCGCTTCGCCGCCACAACCGCAAGAGTATCTCGACCCTGTCACCGCCGCGCTGGTCACAACCGTCAGCTCGCCGATGGTCTTCGCGCGTGCGCACCAGGATGTCTCGGCCAACTCACGTCAGTACCTGACGGTCGCCGGAGTCAGCATCAATCGCTCCGGGCGTTACGAGTACCTGCTGTTGGTCTATCTCTGGTCCACCGTGGACCCCCGACTGGGCACCGACCGGCACCCTGGGCAGAATCTCGTCTGGCTGGCCGACGACCGGGCCATCCGGATGGAGCGGGATACGCGGAGCATGAAGGAATCGGGAATTTCCAGGCCTCTGTATGCACCGGAACATACCCGCGGCCGGCCGCGCATCTATCACACGGACAAGGAAACCCTACGGTTCCTGTCGAGTACGAAACGCTTGCGGCTCGTCCTCGAGGGGGACGACGACCCGAGGCCGTTCGAAGTCTGGACAGACGGGCGGCGCGAGCTGGGACAGCTCAGCGCCGCCGGTAATTGATCAGCGATTGATCGAGTCGATCGCGCGCTTGTCGACCGCGAGGGCGGCCTCGTGCAAAGCCTCCGACAGGGTCGGATGCGCATGGATTGTCCGCTGCAGGTCCTCGCTGCTCGCGGAGTACTCCATCGCGAGCACGGCTTCCGCGATCAACTCACCAGCCATCGGGCCGATGATATGCACACCGAGGATCTCGTCGTCGTCTTTGGCGGCAATGATCTTGCAGAACCCCTGCGCCTGTTCCATGGCGCGGGCGCGGCCGCTCGCCAGGAATGGAAACACGCCAGTCTTGTAAGGCTTACCTTGGGCTTTGACCTGTTCCTCGGTGAGACCCACCCAGGCAATCTCCGGCGCCGTATAGACCACGGAGGGGATCACCTTGTAGTTCACCTCACCGTAACGGCCAGCGATGAGGTCGGCCACCATGACGCCTTCCTCCTTGCCCTTGTGCGCCAGCATGGGACCGCGGACGCAATCGCCAACCGCCCACACACCCTCCGCACCGGTGCGGCACTCGTGGTCGACCTTGATGAAGCCACGCTCATCGAGCTCGACACCGGTACCGGGGCCGAGAAGATCCTTCGTGTAGGGACGGCGGCCGACGGCCACGACCAGGCGATCCACGGTGAGTTTCTGCTCACCCTTGGCGTCGGTGTAGGTGACATCGACGGCATCGCCAACCACGTTTGCGGCAGTTACCTTCGCACCGAGACGGACGTCGAGACCCAGCTTCTTGAAATGCCGCAGGGCTTCCTTCGCCAGCTGTTGGTCAGCGACCGCCAGAAAGTCCGGCAGCGCCTCGAGCATCACCACCTCGCTGCCGAGGCGGCGCCAGACACTCCCGAGCTCGAGGCCGATCACACCGGCGCCAATGACGCCCAGCCGCTTCGGCACTGCCGGAAATTCCAGCGCGCCCCATGAATCCACGATCTGGGGTGACTTGAACGCCGCCGAGCGCAGCTCGATCGGAGCCGAGCCCGAGGCCAGAATAATGTTCTTGGCGGTGAGCTCACGCTTGGTGCCGTCGTGAGCGGTGTACTCGACTTTGTGTCCCGACAGGAGCTTGCCATGCCCCTGCAGCGCAGTGACTCCGGCAGCTTTGAAGAGCGCCAGGATGCCCTGCGTCATCGTCTTGACGATGCCCGCCTTGCGCTTCTGCATCTGGGTGACGTCCATGGTGACGTCGGAAGTCTTGATGCCGTGGGCGGCGAATTCCTCGTGGGCACGGTGATAGAGCTCGGTCGACTCCAGCAATGCCTTGGAGGGAATACAACCCGCATTCAGGCACGTGCCGCCGAAGGCGCAGATGCCATCAGGATTCTTCCATTCGTCGATGCAGGCGACGCTGAGTTTGTTCTGGCCGGCACGGATCGCGGCCGGATAACCGGCAGGACCGCCGCCGATGACAATGACGTCGAAAGAGTCGGACATGGAAGACTCCAGCTGGGAAATTGCTTTTATTGATATGGGGACTGGTGGCCTGGGGCACCAGTCCCCGCCGACTAGATGCCCAAGAGCATGCGACCCGGATCCTCGAGGCACTCCTTCACGGTCACGAGGAACTGCACCGCTTCACGGCCGTCGATGATCCGATGATCGTAGGTGATGGCGAGATACATCATCGGGCGGATGGCGATCTGCCCGTTGACGACCATCGGCCGCTCCTGTGTCTTGTGCATGCCCAGAATGGCGCTCTGCGGCGCATTCACGATCGGGGTCGACATGAGCGAGCCGAACACACCACCGTTTGTGATCGTGAACGTGCCGCCCGTCAGATCCTCGATAGCGATCGTGCCTTCGCGCGCCTTCTTGGCGTACGTACCGATCTCTTTTTCGATCGCGCCGAAGCTCTTCACGTCCGCGTCACGCACGATCGGTACCATCAGCCCACGGTCCGTGGAGACGGCCACCCCGATATCGTAGTACTCGTGATAGATCACGTCGTTACCGTCGACGGAGGCGTTGATCGCGGGAAACTTCTTCAGAGCCTCGATCGAGGCCTTCACGAAGAACGACATGAAGCCCAGCTTCACGCCCTGCTCTTTTTCGAAACGATCTTTGTAGCGCGCGCGCAGTTCCTGCACCGCGGTCATGTCCACTTCGTTGAACGAAGTGAGTAGTGCCTGCGTGGACTGCGCCTCGACCAGACGCTGCGCAATCCGCTGGCGCAGACGGGTCATCGGGACCCGCTGTTCCGCACGCGCTCCAGCGGGACGAGCCGCCGGCGCGGGTACGACAGGAGCCGGCGGTTCCGGTCGATCAGTGACCTGGGACTGCTTCTTACCGAGGAAGTCGACCACGTCCGACTTCGTCAGACGGCCATCCTTGCCCGAAGCCGGAATGGCGCCCGGGTCGAGTTTGTTTTCCTCGACGAGCCGTCGCACCGATGGGCTGAGCTTGCCCGCCGTTTCCGCCGCGGCAGCCGTGTTGGCCTGGCCATTACCGGCGGCGGCAGCGGTTGCAGCGGGCGCCGCGGCTCCGGCGGCAACGCCTTCTTCGATGATGGCGAGCACCTGGCCACTGGTGACCACCGTGCCGCTCTGAATCTTGATCTCGCGCACCACGCCGTTGGCGGGCGCGGGCACTTCCAGAACGACCTTGTCGGTTTCCAGGTCGGCGAGATTCTCATCCCGCTTGATAGCGTCACCCGGCTGCTTGTGCCAGGCAACGAGCGTGGCATCCGCCACGGACTCGGGCAGTTGAGGAACCCGGATTTCAGTCGTCATGAGCTCTTTCTCAATGGAGTCGCCGCGGCGGCGGACGTGCCCGTCGTCGCGCTATGGGCGCCACTAGCACCGGTCAGCCGCGTGGTCTCCCGCGCGGACTCCTCGGTCGCCGTGGCATGCAGGGCCGCATGGATGAGAGCGGCCTGCTCGTTATCATGGATCTTGCTGATGCCGGTCGCCGGCGCAGCAGCGGGAGCGCGACCCGCGTACAACACCTGCCGTCGTCCACCCAGGACCTCCTGCAGGCGATGGCGGATCTGGTACCAGGCACCCTGGTTCTGCGGTTCTTCCTGACACCACACGATCTCGCGAGCGTTCGGATAGCGATTCAACGCAGACTCGTACTCTTCCGTCGGGAAGGGATAAAGCTGCTCGACACGCACGAGGGCGACATCACGCAACCCATCCTTGCGACGGGCCTTCAGCAAATCGAAGTACACTTTGCCGCTGCAGAAAACCACCCGGCGCACTTGCGGCGGCGGAAGATCGTCCACCTCGTCGATGACTCGCGCGAAGCTGCCCTGCGTCAGATCCTCCAGCGAGGAGACCGACATGTCATTACGCAACAGGCTCTTCGGCATCATGACCACGAGCGGCTTGCGGAACGGTTGCAGCATCTGGCGCCGGAGCATGTGGAACATCTGTGCCGGCGTGGACGGCACACAGACCTGCATGTTGTTTTCGGCACAGAGTTGCAGGAAACGCTCCAGGCGCGCGGACGAATGCTCGGGACCCGCACCCTCATAACCGTGGGGCAAGAACAAGGCGAGTCCGCAGAAACGCTCCCACTTCGCCTCGCCGGAGCTGATGAACTGGTCGATGATGACCTGGGCGCCGTTGGCGAAATCGCCATACTGGCCTTCCCAAATGACCAGGCAGTTCGGCTCCGTGGTCGAATAACCGTACTCGAAGCCCATGACGGCTTCCTCGGAAAGTACGGAGTCGATCACCTGCACGCGCGGTTGGTGGTCCGCGATGTGCTGCAACGGAATGTACGTGGTGTCCGTGGCCTGATCGTGGAGCACGGCGTGGCGGTGGAAGAACGTACCGCGGCCGCTGTCCTGTCCAGAAATACGCACCGAAAAGCCATTCTCGATGAGTGCCGCGTAGGCCAGGGTCTCGGCGCAACCCCAGTCGAGTGGCAGCTCACCTGCCAACATCTTCTTACGATTGGCGATAACCTGCGCCACACGCGGATGGAGCGTGACATCGGCAGGCAGGCTGACGATTTTCTCTCCAAGCGACCGCAGGCGGCGCATCTCAACACCTGTCTGGACCCGTTGAGTCCAGTCGGTCTGAGAGTACGTGCTCCAGTCGACGGTGTACTTGTTACCGATCATGCCGAGCGAGGCACGCGCCTGCGGCCGGCCTTCGTCGAGACCATTGCGGTACTGCTCGACCATCGCGGCCGCATCGGCGTCGGCCAACACGCTTTCCGCGGCCAGTTTGTCAGCGTAAATCTTTCGCGCCGTGGGATGCTGCCGGATGACTTTGTACATCCCGGGCTGCGTCGCGGCGGGCTCATCCGCCTCGTTATGCCCATGACGCCTGTAGCACACCAGGTCGATGACCACATCCTTATGAAAGCGCATGCGGTACTTCAGCGCCAGCCGCGTAGCGAACACGACAGCTTCCGGATCGTCCGCATTGACGTGGAAGATCGGCGCTTCGAGCATCTTCGCAACGTCGCTGCAATAGATCGTCGAGCGCGCGTCACGAGGCTCCGAGGTCGTGAAACCAACCTGGTTGTTGACGATCACGTGGACGGTTCCGCCGGTGTAGTAGCCTCGCGCTTGCGAGAGCTGCAACGTCTCCATGACGACGCCCTGCCCCGCGAAGGACGCATCGCCATGTATGAGCAGCGGCAACACCCGGTCACCGAGCTGATCGCCTCGCCGTTCCTGGCGCGCGCGAACCGAACCTTCCACTACCGGGTCCACCACTTCCAGGTGCGACGGGTTGAATGCCAACACGGTGTGGACGTTTCCACTGCCGGTGCGCAGGTCGGCCGAGAAGCCCTTGTGATACTTCACGTCGCCGGAGCCATGCAGATGGCTCAGGTCATATTTTCCTTCGAACTCGGAAAACAGGACCGACGGTGACTTGCCGAGCAGGTTCACCAGCACATTGAGGCGGCCGCGGTGGGCCATGCCGATGACGACTTCTTCTATGGAGGCCGCACCGGCCTGTTGAATGAGGTCATCCATCAGCGGGATCAGGGAATCGCCGCCCTCGAGCGAGAATCGCTTCTGCCCAACATACTTCGTGTGCAGATAGCGCTCGAGCCCTTCCGCCGCGGTGAGCTGCCAGAGAATGTTACGGCGCTCTTCCACGCTGAAGCGGTGCTGCAGGCGGCCCGCTTGAAACAGGTCCTGCAACCACAGGCGCTCGTCGGAATCCGACACATGTGCGAATTCCGCGCCGATCGGGCCGGCGTAGATGTACTCGAGCTGCGCCAGGATCTCGCGCAGTTTCATGCGCTTCGGCACCGCATCAGTGCGGCTACCGGTGAAGAACTCGGTATCGAGGTCGGCCGGCGACAGGCCGAAGTACTCGAGATCGAGCACACGCGGCCGCGGCCGCTTCATCAGATCCAGCGGATCGAGCTTCGCGAGCAGGTGTCCGCGGTTCGTCCAGATCTGAACGAGGCGCGAGACCGCCGCCTGCTTGGAGCTTGCGGCTCCACCCGCATCCGCGGGAGGCGGTGCTGCGGCCGCGCGTGGCTGCTGTGCGCGGGCGGCAATTCCCGCCTGCACAGGACCATGCGGCTGCTCACCCGCCGAAGGCGGTGCGAGACGCTGGAAGTAATTACGCCAACGCTCGTCTACGCTCGCGGGATCGCGGAGGAATTGCTCGTAGAGGGCGTCGAGGAAATCGGCGTTACCGCCGTAGAGGGGTGTCGGTTCAAGCATGCTGGAGCGGCAAACTGCGAAGCGCTAGTTTAACGGAATTCGGCCGGGTCGCGTAGGCCAGGTCGCGTAGAGACACAAAAAAACGAAGCCGCAGAGACTGGCTTGCGAGCCGTAGCTTTGCCGTGATGGGAATTCCGCTTTCTTTTTATAAAACGGTCTTCACGAAAGCGGACTTCAGGAGGGCAGCGCCTCCTGGAGCAACCGGAACTCATACACGAGCAATGCGCCATAGCCGAAGAGCACCGAGTAGAGCAACAGGCTCACAGGCACCCGGCCAAACGCCTTCATCCGGGCCAGCAACGTCAGGATGACGACGCCGCCCGCCGTGAGTCCGATCTTCACCAATGTGAACGCCAGCGCCGAGCCTCCAACCAGCATCGCCATCACGGGGTTCACCTCGTAGGCGCCATGATCGATCAGCGTCAGCGTCAGAAATGCATCCACGCACGAGAACAAGACCACGAGCATCGCTACGGCGAGCCACTGAGGGTCGTGCCAATCGACTCCAGCAATCAACCGCTCACCCTCTCGGCGCGCACCACGGCGACGGGGGTTGAAGCTTCCGTAAAACAATGCCCGTAAGGGCTGTTTACGGCGATCCGGCCCGTGGCGACGGCGCTCCACGGCGCCCTCGTCAGGCACGACCTCTCCCTGGTCTCTGGTCTGTACTATCGGCACGATTTTACTTTTTTCCAGTGAACGGGCAGTCCCCCTACGCTTCATTGTAGCGGTGACCTCCCGGTCCAGGCGGCGACCAGAACGTGACAGGCATCACATTCCCACGGAACCCTCATGTGGGATGAAACGCCGTTGATGGCCGACGGTTTCGTCACGTCCACTGGCTGACCAGCTTACTATCGAGCGCCGTAAGAGGAGCGCGCCATTAGTACCACCGTGACTGGAGCCCCAGCCCGGCCCGCCATAGCACGCGGCCACGCGGCAAACCCAATGTGGTCGTGGCTGTTACCCGCCGCGGCGATCGTTCTTCTAGTCCTTGGACTCATCACCCACGTCACTCCGATCCTGGCCACCTTGTGTGGCGCGGCATTGATCGGCGCCGTGATCTCAGCGGTCCACCACGCCGAAGTCGTCGCTCATAGAGTCGGCGAGCCTTTCGGCACGCTCGTGTTGACCGTCTCGATCACCGTCATCGAGGTCGGGCTCATTGTGATGCTGATGCTGGGAGCCGAGGTGGATAAGGCGGCCCTGCCGCGCGACACGATCTTTTCCTCGATCATGATCATCTGCAACGCGGTGGTTGGACTGTGCCTCCTCATCGGCGGCCTGCGTTATCGCGAGCAGACCTTCCACGTGTTAGGGGCCAACAGCGCCCTGGCGGTGTTGATTGCCTTGAGCACCTTGACGCTGGTGCTCCCGGCGTTCACGACCAGCTCCGCGGGCCCTACCTATACCGAGCCCCAGCTCATTTTCGCGGCGCTCACGTCACTGGCGCTGTGGGTGACCTTCGTATTGATACAGACGGTGCATCACCGCGACTATTTCCTGCCGGTCGACAACAAGGCGGACGAGGACATTCATGCTCCACCTCCGTCGGCCCGGCTCGCATGGACGAGTCTCGGCCTCCTCTTCGTCACTCTCATCGCGGTCGTAGGGCTGGCAAAGGTCATCGGGCACAGCGTCGAGACCGGGCTGAAAGCCGCCGGCGCCCCGGACAAGGTGCTCGGCATCGTGGTCGCGATGTTGGTGCTGCTGCCGGAGACCTGGGCTGCCGTGCGCGCGGCTCACGCCAACCGGCTGCAGACGAGTCTGAACCTCGCGCTGGGATCTTCCCTGTCGAGCATCGGCCTGACGATTCCGGCGGTCGCCGTGGTTTCCACGGTAGTCGACATCCCGCTCGTGCTCGGCCTGGAACCGAAGGAACTGGTGTTGTTGGTTCTGACGTTCGTCGTCGCTTCGATCACACTCGTAACCGGCCGCACTCACGCGCTGCTCGGTGCGGTTCACCTCGTGATCTTTGTGGCGTTCCTGTTCCTGGCCATCGTCCCGTAGAACGTCCCGTGACGCGCCGGCATAAGGCGCGACGCGTCCGCGGGTGAGAAGTCAGCCTCTGTTCGCTTTCTTCTCGCGCTTGGCCGCACGCTTTTCTTCTAGCGTCTTCGCCGGCTTCTTCTTGTTCTCTTTCTTCCGATCCATACCCTTGCTCATATCCCGCGCTCCAGATGAATGCCGCTGACAATGCGGCGCGCCAGCATGATCATACTCTTTTTAGAGAAAAAGTCTGTAAGGCGCTGATTCTTCAGCCGGTGGCACTCAGCGCGACGGCCTTGCGAATGAAGTCCTCGTGCTGGGAGATGCGGAAGTCGGCCAGGACGGCCGAGCGGATCTTGCGGGCCTGGTCGATCAGGTAGGTCGCGCGCCGCACGCCCAATCCCAGCGGACCGGCGACGTCGTACATTTTGATGACGACTTTGTCGATGTCCGACAGCAAGGTAAACGGCAGTTGGTACTTTTCCCGGAACCGGCGATGACTCTCGGGGCCCTGCGGACTGACGCCCGCGACATCGAGACCGGCACCCTGGATCGCCGCATGCAGGTCACGGATCGAGCAGGCCTCGCGCGTGCAGCCCGGCGTGAAGTCGGCCGGGTAGAAATAGAGAATGAGAGGTCCGGAGCGCAGCAAAGTAGTCAGGGACACCACTTCCCCGGTGTGATCCGGCAGTGTGAATTCCGGTGCTCGACCGCCAATTTCCAGCATGGCGCGATTCCCCGACGCGTGCCGACTTCGGTCTTGATCATAGCCGTACCCGAGGACGACATGTCATCAGGAATGGCGCCCCCGGCCGGAGTTGAACCGACGACCTACCGCTTAGGAGGCGGTCGCTCTATCCACTGAGCTACGGGGGCGTACCGTTGGCCGAAGGGGGAGTGGTGGAGCGGAAGGGGATCGAACCCTCGACCTTCGCATTGCGAACGCGACGCTCTCCCAACTGAGCTACCGCCCCACGACAAGGGCGGCGATTCTAGCCATCGCGACCCGTCTCGTCCAATGGATCTCTCAATATCGGATCCTGAGCACGTTCGGATTCCCGAACGTCGGGATGCTCACCACGTAAAGGGTGTCGTGCTCCGTATCGCCCGACGGCCCGATCTCGATGCCACCGAGCTCCTGAACGAGCTGCGGGACATTGCTGCCGTTGCCAACAAATAGCACCACGCCACCGTCGTGACCACGGGTGATCCGACTCGCCATGGCGTCGATATCGCCGTTGGGCACCACGACAGGGTGTTTCCCGAGCCGTTCGGCGAGCGGCATGATGATCTGCTGAGCCCGGCGGGAGTCGCTCACGAAAATGGCGTCGAGCCGCCCTACTCCAGCGGTCTCGCCGAGCATCTGCGCGAGCATTTGCGCGCGCTGCTCGCCATCCGGTGAGAGCGGCGGATCATCGATGGTGCCGGCTTCTTTTTCGGCCGGGCGCACCAGCACGACCATCGTAGTCGAAGCGGAGCGATAGACCAGGACGGCGGCGACGAGCGCGATGAACGCGCAGAAGACCGCCAGCATGGTGAGCCATACAGGCGCGAGAAACGGGCGGCGGTAACGGGTGACGGCGGGAGCTTCCATCCCTTGATTGTACCAAGCCCCAACACTAACCGAATTGAAACCCGGAGATCGGTTTACCCAGCAACGGCTCGTTATAGCTGCGCCGCCCTGCGTCTGCGGCGGCGGCCCCGGCGGCCACCATCAGCGGAATCAGGTGCTCCGGCCGGGGATGCGCGGCCCGCGCTCCCGGTGCCTGATGCCACGCAGCGAGCTTGCTCTCGCGGACTGCGTAATCCGCCTCTGTCACCGCCTCCCCCAGCCAGTTATCGAACTCAGCCGCGGCCCGCAGCGCACGCGGATCGTTGCTATAGAGGTCGCGCAGATTGTGATAGCTCATCCCGCTACCAACAATCAGCACGCCCTCCTCACGTAGAGGCGTGAGCGCACGACCGATTTTCAGGTGAGTCGCGGCATCCAGCGATCGATTCAGCGATAGCTGCACCACGGGGATGTCGGCGTCGGGATAGATGAGCTTGAACGGAATGAATACGCCATGATCGAGACCCCGTTCGGGTTCCTCATCCGACGCTATCTCGGACGCGGCCAACACCTCCCGCACGCGCCGCGCCAGCAGCGGTGATCCAGGCACGGGATACGTCAAGCGGTACGTGTGCTCCGGAAATCCGTAGTAGTCGAACAGCAGCGGCGGACGCGCGGACGTGTTGACGGTAGGCCGTTCCGTCTCCCAATGGCCGGAAATGACCAGCACACATTTCGGCCGGACTTCCAAAGAGGGTCCAATTCCGCGCAGGTAGGCGGCCATGCCATCCCACATGTCGCGGGGCATTCCGGGCGGCGTCTCCATGAAAAAGCACGGACCACCACCGTGCGGAATATAAAGCGTGGGCAACCGAGCCGAGCCTCGGCTCATAATTTGCGTCCCGCCAGGGGCATCGTTTCCGTTCGCGTTGGAGCTCATCGAGTGTCACGTTTCATGGTCGTCGCCGTCGCCTGCCTGGGCACGGTCGCTGTCGCGGCTGCGCCGCCTAGTTTAAGGCAATCCGGTGTAAGAAAAATAATGGTGGACGCGGCCACGACCGTCGGCACCTTGCGCTCCCTCCAGGGCGTGGACGGCGCGCCGGGCCCGGGCGGCCACAAACCGGAAAATTTCGCTTTCGGGGGCTGGAACATGCGGGAAGACGTGGATGCCTCGGCCGGTTACCGCCTCGCGCGGATCGACCTGGTGCGAACCCATGACGGCTATGGCCCCGGTGATATCGACGCGAAGTTCGAAACCGCCGCGGCCCCCGGGGGCGCCCTGATCTCGGCCAGGCGCGATGCCTTCACTCTCTTTCCGAACCCGGTCGCGGACCCGGACAACCCGGCGAGCTACCGCTTCGGGCCGACCGACCGGCTCATCACGTCCATCAAGAAAGTCGGCGCCGAAGTCCTCTTCCGTGTAGGACGCAGCGAGGGCGCCGATCCGACACCGCCAGCCGATTTCGACCGCTACGCCGCCATCGTGAAACACCTGGTGCTGCACTACAACCGCGGTTGGGCCAACGGCTTTCACTACAACATCCGCTACTGGGAGGTCTGGAACGAGCCAGACCTCGGCAATCTCTTCTGGAAAGGCACGGAACAACAATACTTCGAGCTGTACCGGCGCATCGCGCGCGCCGTGAAGCAAGCCGACCCGCATGCGCTCGTCGGCGCACCCGCGATCGCGAAACCCAACGACGACACGCCTTATCGCGACGAGCTGATGCGACAGGCGCGCTCCACTCACACGCCGTTGGATTTTTACTCCTGGCACTGGTACGCGACCGACTCCAATGATCCGCGCGACTTCAACCGGATCGCCGGGGATCTGCGCACGCGCCTGGACAACTACGGCCTGACAGCAACGAAGTCCTTTCTCACCGAGTGGAACTACGGACTATCCGACAACCCCCCCACACCGCTGGTCCGTGGAGCTTTCATTACCAGCGCACTCATCTACATGCAGGACGCGCCGATCGATGCGGCGACCCTCTATCGTGCCGATAACGTGTTTGGACCCGACGGTGCCACACCCGACAAAACCGGTCAGGCGCTCATCGCGCTCGCGCAGATGAAGAGCACGCCGCAACGCCTGCAGGTCGAGGGTGGCGATGCGGATGGCCTGGCCGTCGAGGCAGGCCGCTCCGCCGATGGCCGCCTGCTGCGGGTCCTCATCAGCAACTACCAGATCCCGGCGCAACTTCTGGGACGCCGCGCGGGAGATGACGTGTTGCGGGTGCCTCACGTTTTTGACGTGAGACTGCTATCGCGCCGCGATGTCACCTACCGGGACAATACGGGATTCGACCTGACGATCGAACACCTGCCGGCCGATCGCTCGTATGTGCTGGAGCACTGCCGCATCACTGACCGGGATGACTTTCAGCTCTTCAGCACGGTCATTGCGGCTGGCCAGCCGGTTCACCTGCGTGAGGATCTACCTCCCCCGGGTGTGGAGCTCGTCACCATCCGGGAACTCCCCGCCGGTGCAGCATTACCCGCACCACGGGCCGCTTCGCAGTGCGGTGCACAATAGCGCGAGCGACTTTTTTGGACAGTTATTCGAGGGCATCACAGGTTCAGCCATGAACTCACTGTAATGTCTGGCATTCCCAGTCATACGGGGGTCGTCAGGTAAATGCGGGCAGGCGGGCAAACCACCGTCATCCGGCGCGTGCTCGAGCGGCGTGCACAACAGCCGCCGGCTATTCAGGACGACACTTCATCGACCATTGCGGTGATGTTGCGCTGCCTGCCGCCGCCGCGTGCTTTGCTCGCGGTCAGTGAGCCGTCGCTGAGCGCCCAGATCCAGAGCCGGGTGACGCCTGACATGCTCGATTTCGAAGCCGCCGCGGATGACGCGGAGGCACTCGCCCTCTTCCGCCGGGAGTTCCGGCCCGTGGTGTTGACCGACAGCCTCGAGCTCATTCGCAGCCTGCGCTCGAGCCAGGGCGACCGCGCTCCGTTCATCGTCTACATCTCGGAGCTCGACGAAGGCGGTGAGCGCGAGGCGGGACTCATCGCCGGCGCGGACGACTGCATCGGTCGTCGCTCACCCGAAAACGAGTTGCGCGCCCGTGTTGGTGCGGCCCGGCGCATCGCGGAGTTGGAAGCGGTCCTGCGTATCGCCCTCATCGAAAACCGCAAGCTCTCGACGACGGACGATCTGACACGCGTCGCGAGCCGGCGCTTCTTCAGCAAACACTTTCCACGCGAGGTGGAGCGCGCCGCGCGTCAAGGCCGCGCGCTGTCGCTCATCCTGTGCGACATCGATTTCTTCAAGAATGTCAACGACACTGCCGGCCATGCGGGCGGTGACCAGGTCCTGGTGCAGTTCGGAGCGCGGCTACAACATTTTCTGCGCCGTGGTGTCGACTGGGTAGCGCGTATCGGCGGCGAGGAGTTCGCCATCGTTTTGCCGGAGACACCATACGAGCCGGCTCTCGATGCCGCGCGCCGCTTGCGCGCGGGCGTGGCGAACAAACCCTTCAACATTCAAAACAAACGGGTTGACATTACGGCGAGCTTCGGCCTGTGCGGGCTCGATCGGGTTCCAGCCGGCGAGCGCAAGATCCCCGAGCACATGCTGAAGGTCGCCGACGAGGCGCTCTACCAGAGCAAACACGGGGGCCGCAACCGCGTGACGGCCACGAAACTCACCGACGATCGAGGCTGAATCCGGCCCCGCGCGGACGTTGGCCAAAACTCACGCACATTGACGCAACCCCTTGGCATTGCTGCCCTTTGCGCCCTCGCAAAGCGTTCCGCCCACAGGGTTATGCACAAACTCTGTGGATAAGTGAAAACGCCTCGCCCGGGCGGCGCGAGGTTCAGGCTCGTTGTACGCGTCCTGCGCGCTCGCGGGCGGCATCGGTGGCCGTCCGGCAAGGTGGAAACCCGCCCCACGTTGTGTGACACTTGCCGCCCTTCGCTCACTTCGCAGGCCCGCGGATGAAGAAGACAGGCAGCGAAACTCCGGCCGATGAAACCGAAAAAAGCAAGGCCACCTCTTCAGAACCCGTTGAGCGCGCCAGGCTGCAGGCCGACGTAGCCAAACAACGTGTCCGCATCGCGAAGGAAGAATTGAAGCGCGCGCGCAAACGCTTGAAGGAAGCGAAGCGCGAGGCGCGCCGGGCACGCAAACAGGCGGCCACGGCCCGCAAAGCCTGGAAACAGGAGCGACGCACCGCGAGCAAGTCGGAGATGGCCGCCGCGAAAGCCACCAAGCCCGCGGCGAGCGCGAAAAAAGAAAAACCCGGCAAGGCCGCGAAAAGCGCGGCGAAGCCCAAAGCGCGCGCCGGCGCGTCGAAAAAACGCAAGGCCGCCCCAACGGCAGCAAAAGCGCGGCCGCGCAAAGCCAACGCAGCCTCCGCTGCGCAAGCGAAGTCGCAGCAGACCAGCGCATCGAAGGCGCAGCGCACCGCTCCAAAGCGGCGCAAGCGCGCCGTTCGGGACATTGCCAAACCAACTCTTTCCAACGCGGGAACCGAAACGAACGCGACGGTGGAAGTCACGCCCGCCGCAAACTCAGAAGAACTCGGTACACTCGACAGCGCAGCCGCCAATGGCGCCGCCGTCGAGCACGGAACCTGACGGCCACGTATTAGTTTTTGATTTTCCGGTGTGCGCTTGCGGTAGAGGGGCGACGGGCGCGCGCCTGTGACGATGCTGAGCAAGCTAGGCTTGCCTAAAGGAGATTGTATGCATGATGAGCGACGTCGCGAGCGTACAGCGGGCGCGAGCACCAGGTCCCTCGATAACAACCTGCGGGTTGCCCCGTCCAGCTCACGCATGCTCACCAGCTACCTTTCGGACATCGAGCAACTGCTCGACGAGCAGCATTGGGAGGGCGCGTTGCGCGAAGCACTCGACTTGCCGCAGATCGCGGTCGCGTTGAGTGATCCACAACTGAGCGCCTCGCGCGATCGCGTAAAAGCCTGGTGCGACGAGTGGATCCGCCCCACTGATCCGGATCGCAATGCGCACGGCGCGGATTACGAGCGTGTCAGCTCGACCGTGATGACCCACGCTATCCAGGATGAAGGGGACGCTGTCCCGTCTCTCGCTCTGAAGCGCTTGCGACTACGTCGGCATGCGCGCACTCCCCCTCGTGGGTTCAGCTTCGACCGCACGACTAATGTCGGACCTGAAGCCAACAACGCGATTGACACTTGCAGCATCCTGGTTGAATCGGCACGCCGGTGGTATGCGCACAGCGCCGTACACGACTCCGCCGTGCAGGCGAACCTCGCCCGCCTCGCCGTTCTGCGCTAAAAAAACCCTCCACAACTCCCAACGCGACCTCGAGACGACGCTTGTGGCGTCTGTCTCACGGTCGCGGCTGCCCTATCGCCCGCGGCGCCGCAATCCCTCGATCAGCAGCGTTCCCGCCAGCCTCTTCTGAATACCCATTCAATGGCATGAAAGCCCTCATTAATCTATAAGTTAGATTTATTATCCATTCTAACTTACTGATTCATATACAACTATAGAGTACTTGACGTTAACCCTTGCATCGCGCGGGGCCTTGATGGAATATAGCCGCGTGAGGGGCCCCAAAACATTGAGTGGCTGTTCAATGCCCCAGTCAGGTGGTGGTCTGAAAGTAACCTCAACGTCCCGCGTCGCACGCGAACCGTTGCGTGTGGGCGTCATCCTGGCAGAGCACTTCACGCTCTCGGCCTTCGCCGTCTTTATCGATCACCTGCGCCTGGCAGCGGACGAAGGCGACCGTAGCCGCCCGGTCCATGTGCAATGGTCGATCATGGCGAGCCGTCAGGAGTCCGTACCCGCCAGCTGCGGCGTGATGATCGAGCCGACGAGCCGGTTCCTCCCGCCGGAATCCCTCGATTACGTGGTCGTGATCGGCGGTCTGCTCCACGCGGGCCCCCAGATCGACGAGGCCACCACCCGCTATCTGCGCGAGGTCGCGGAGACCCGGGTGCCTCTGATCGGGATCTGTACCGGGAGCTTCATCCTGTGCAGAGCGGGTCTCATGCGGGGACGCCGCTCATGCGTGAGCTGGTATCACTACCAGGATTTCCTCGAGGCGTTTCCCGACCACGACGTCGTCGCGGACCGCCTGTTCCTCGCTGACGGC
Organism: Steroidobacteraceae bacterium; assembly: GCA_036834945.1. Classification (GTDB taxonomy): domain Bacteria; phylum Pseudomonadota; class Gammaproteobacteria; order Steroidobacterales; family Steroidobacteraceae; genus 13-2-20CM-66-19. Next base: position 32,952 of record DAITMW010000015.1, on the reverse strand, counting down.
CCGCGCATCACCTGCGCAGGCGGCGCTGGTGCCGCCGCTCTTGCAACCCACCTAATCGAGCGCCATCTCGGCTCCGCTGTCGCGCAGAAAGCCAGTCAGGTGTTGTTGTTTGACAAGCCCCGCTCGGGCAGCGATGCGCAACCTCACCCGCCCCTGTCGGAAACAGTGAGCGAGCCGCGTGTGCGGCGTGCGTTGCTGTTGATGGAGCAGAATCTCACCCGGCCGATCGCCATCGCGGCAGTCGCCGAAGAGCTCGGCATGTCGGTACGACAGCTGGAACGACTGTGCCGCGAGCACGTCGGCCTCGGGCCGGCCTCCCTGTATCGGCAGCTGCGGATGCGTTACGCGAACTGGCTGATCGAGAACACGGATCGCTCCGTAACGGAGATCGCGATCGAGGCCGGCTTTGCCGACTGCGCGCACTTCTCGCGGCAGTTCAAGGACGCCTACGGACTCTCGCCGTCGACGCGGCGCCTGCAGCCCAACCGGGCTTTGAATGGTGACGCGGCCCGCGCGCGCGTCTTCGAGTAGACGGAACCATAACAAGCGGATGACGCGTCCGTTCAATCGAAGGGTTGGACGCACCGTTATCGTTGAATAACAAGCCGGCCAACAAGCCGGAGTCGCGCCAACGCGCGTTCGACGACGATTGTCGTGGTCTCGAGAGCGAACTGGGGAGTCGTTCATGAACTCGAAGGTCTCTTATGCGGTGGCGGCCATACTGGGCAGTGTCTCGTGCGCGACGCCTGCCCTGGCGCAGACGGCGGCGACGACCGCGGCTCCGGCGGACAACAGTCTCGAAGGACTCGCCGAGATCACCGTCACCGCGCAACGTCGCAGTGAGAGCCTGCAGAACGTGCCGATCTCGATGCAGGCTTTCACAGCCGAAACGCTGCAACAACTCAACGTCACGACACTCGACGACTACATCAAGTATCTTCCCAACGTGACGACGGCCAACAACGGCCCGGGTCAGAATGAAGTGTTCATGCGGGGCCTGAGTGCCGGCTCCCAGCCCAGCCAGGGCAGCGCCTCGACCGGCTTGTGGCCCAATGTCGCCATCTACCTCGACAACCAGTCCGGCCAGCTCCCCAACCGCAATCTCGATGTCTATGCCGCCGACCTCAGCCGCATCGAGGTACTGGAAGGTCCGCAAGGGACCCTGTATGGCGCGGGCGCCGAGGCCGGGGTCATTCGTTACATCACCAATGAGCCCAAGTTGGATGCGACCGAGGTGAGCGTCAAGGCCGGTTATGGCGTGACCGCCCACGGCGATCACAACTCGAACGTGGAAGCCGTGCTGAACCTCCCGTTGATCACAGGCACCCTGGGCGTCCGGGCAGTCGTCTACGACGACCGGCGTGGCGGCTATATCAACAACGTGCCGGCCACGTTCGCTCGCAAGAATACCGACATCGGCATCCATTACGCGGGCTACCCGGCGGCGGCGGACGGAAGTTGTCCCGACGGTCAGCCGAACGCAGGTTTCTGCGTCCCCCCTGGAAGTCCGACGATCAGCAACTCCAGTGTCACCGGTAATGGCATAAACCCGGTTACCTACCAGGGAATACGTGCGGAAGCGCTCTACAAGATCAACGACGATTGGGACGTGCTCATCACACAGTCGTATCAGGACATGGATTCGCGCGGCGTGTTCTATCAGCAGCCCAACGGGTCGGACGGCTCTCCGCTGGGACCGCTCGAAGTGACCCTGTTCAATCCCTCATTTGACAAAGACCGGTTCGAAAGCACGGCGTGGACGGTGAACGGCAAGGTCGGACCTCTGAAGGTCGTCTATACCGGCGGCTACCTGGTCCGCAACGTGGAGCAGGTTGGCGACTACACGAACTATGCCCGCGGAGTGTACGCGGACTACTACCAGTGTTACGGCGCTTACGATCTCACACCAACCTGCTTTTCGCCGAGCGCAACGTGGCGCACGGAGGAGCGCAACACTCACCAGCAACATGAATTCCGCCTGAGCACACCGGACGACTGGCGCATACGAGCGATTGCCGGAGCCTTCTGGGAAAAGAACACCCTGTACGACCAGACTGGCTGGAACTACAAGAACGTGCCGTCCTGCACCGCGGACCTGTCGGTCGGGTGCTTCTCGAACATCGGTACCGCACCGGGGGCGAGCGTGGTGAATCCGGGTATACAAGGTGACAACACCTCGTTCTACCAGGACACCATGCGCTCGACGAAGCAGACGGCGTTCTTCGCCTCTGTCGACGTCGACCTGATTCCCAAGGTCCTGACAGTGACGGTCGGAACGCGCCATTTCCGTTTCGACAACTATTCGGCAGGCAGTGTGAGCGGCAGCTTCTTTTGCTACGAGCAAGGCACGCCACCCGGCGGCTGCCTCGGCAGCAACTACGACCTGAACGCGGCCAACCTGCGTAACAGTGAATCGGGCTACAAGAGCCGCGGCAACGTGACGTGGCACATCACGCCCGATCTGATGGTTTACTACACCTTTTCTCAGGGGTTCCGCCCCGGCGGCTTCAACCAGAACGGCGGTACGCCGCACGTCTACGGCACGGATGGCGTCTACCAGTATCTCATCCCGAGCTCGTACCAGTCGGACAAGCTCACCAACAACGAGATCGGCTGGAAGACGGAATTCCTCGGACGCCGCCTGCAGTGGAACGGCGCCCTCTACCGCGAGAACTGGAACAACGTCCAGGTGGCGTTCTTCGACCCGGGCCTCGTCGGCAACATCTTCTACAACACCAACGGCCAGAACTTCCTCATCAAGGGCGTCGAGACCTCGCTCTCGGCCCTGGTCACCAGCGGATTGACGGTGCAGGCCGCGGCCTCGTGGAACCACAGCGAGCAGACGAACTCACCGGCGCTGATCGCGAACAACCCGGCGAGCAACAATTTCGGCAAGCCGATCACTCAGGCCTGCGACGACACGGGCGCGAACTGCGCTCCGGTTACCAACCCATATGGCCCGATCGGCTCACCGAGCGCGAATGCGCCGCCGATCCAATTCAGCCTGCGCGCCCGGTACGAATGGACGCTCGCCGGCGGCTATGTACCGTACATTCAATTCGGCGCCACCCACAGCGGCCACTCCTTTACCCAGGCGGGCTCGAACCCGACCATCGCCCAGGCAGGGGCCATCACGACGGGGCGTCTGCGGTTTGAGAACCCGGCCTACACCACCTATGACGCCTCGGTAGGTGTCAGCAAGGACGCGTGGTACGTGAACCTCTTCGGCGAGAACCTCAGCAATTCGAACGCCAGCGTGTTTGTCAGCACTGACCAGTTCATCGTGGCGGAGACTCCGCTGCGGCCCCGCGTGTTGGGCGTGCAGTTCGGATATAAATTCTAGCGCGTCAGCGCTGCGAGCTTTGGCGCGTCAGCGCTGCGAGGTTTGGCGCGTCAGCGCTGCGAGGTTTGGCGCGTCAGCGCTGCGAGGTTTAGCGCGTCAGCGCTGCGAGGTTTGCCAGTTCGGCGCCATGTAGTATGGCGCCGTCGACGGCGGCAGGAGTGCCTTGCCGAGAATATGGTCTGACGCTTTCTCGGCGATCATGATCGTCGGTGCGTTGAGATTGCCATTGGTGATCGTCGGCATGATGGAGGAGTCGACAACGCGCAGGCCCTCGATTCCCCGCACGCGTGCTTCCGGGTCGACGACCGCCATAGGATCGTCGATGCGGCCCATCCTGCACGTGCATGAGGGGTGGTACGCGGTTTCGACGTGCTCTCGGATAAACCCGTCGATCTGCTCGTCCGTCTGCACCTCCACGCCTGGTTGAATCTCGCGGCCACGGAAGCGGTCAAAGGCCGCCTGGCCAAAAATCTCCCGGGTCAATCTCACGCAGGCGCGCATCTCCACCCAGTCGTCCGGGTGGGACATGTAGTTGAAAAAGATTTTCGGATGATCCAACGGATTGGCCGAAGCGAGACGTACCCAACCGCGACTCTTGGAGCGCATGGGTCCCACGTGCGCCTGAAAGCCGTGCTCGCGTGCGAGCGACGAACCGTCGTAGCTCACAGCCATCGGCAGAAAATGGAATTGAATGTCGGGATAAGGGATGCCCGCGCGGCTGCGGATGAAGCCACCAGACTCGAAGTGATTGCTCGATCCGAGCCCCCCTTTCGTCAGCATCCAGCGCACGCCGATCAGCGCCTTGCGCCAAGGGGACATCTCAGAATAGAGCGTGACCGGCTCCTTGCTGGCCATCTGGAAATAGAACTCCAGGTGATCCTGGAGATTCTCACCCACGCCGGGCAACTCGTGGACCCGTGGAATGCCATGATCCGCCAGCTCTTGCGCAGGTCCGACACCCGAGAGTTTCAGCAACTGGGGCGAATTGATCGGGCCGCAGCTCAATATCACCTCGCGCCGGGCGCGTACCGTGTGATCCGCGTCATGCCGGCGGTATTGGATTCCGATCGCGCGCCGTTGCTCGAAGAGAATCCTTGTTGCGAAGGAGTGAGTCCGGACCGCCAGGTTGCTTCGTCGCATGGCCGGGCGCAAATAGGCGTTCGCGGCGCTACACCGCCGCCCCCCGCCGACGGTCATGTCCATGAGGCCGAAACCCTCCTGTTGAAAGCCATTCATGTCGTTCGTCGCGGGATATCCCGCTTCGCGGCCGGCAGCCAGCCAGGCCTCGTGCAACGGGTTTTTCAGCAGGCCGTGTTGGGTCTGAAGCTTGCCCTCCCCGCCCCGGTATTCATCCCCGCCGCCGGCCCGGCGCTCGGCGCGTCGAAAGTACGGCAGCACGTTTTTATAACTCCAGCCCGAGGCCCCTTCGGCCTCCCACTGCTCGTAATCGAATGCATTGCCGCGAACGTACACGAGTCCGTTGATCGAAGAAGAGCCGCCCAGGAGCCGACCGCGGGGCGTGAAGATGCGACGGCCACCGAGACCCGGTTCCGGCTCGCTCCGGTAGGGCCAGGTGTACTTGGGCATGTTCATCGGGATGGACAGCGCGGTCGGCATCTGCACGAAAATCGAGCGATCGGACCCGCCATGCTCCAACAGCAGCACGCTGTAGCGACCATCCTCGGTCAGACGGTCAGCCAGCACACATCCTGCGGAGCCCGCACCGACGATCACATAGTCGAAGCTTTCGTCCGTCAAGGATGTTCCGTCAATACGGCGCGTCGACGTCACCCATCGCGACGTACACGCTCTTGAGTTGAGTGTAATGCTCGATGGCGGCCCGGCCGTTCTCACGACCCAGCCCGGAAAGCTTCACACCGCCGAACGGGAGCTCGATCGGCGTGATGTTGTAATGATTGATCCAGCAGGTACCGGCTTCCAGTCGGGCGATCACCCTGTGTGCGCGCGTGAGATCGTTCGTAAAGACCCCCGCGGCGAGTCCGAACTCGGTCGCGTTGGCCCGTGCAATGACTTCTTCCTCGCTCTCGAAATCCAGTACGCACATCACCGGCCCGAAGATTTCCTCGCGCGCGATGGTCATGTCATCCCGACAGTCCGTGAACACGGTCGGCGCGACAAAAAATCCATTGGAGAGGTCGGAGGTGGTCACCCGGTGACCACCTATGGCTACCTTCGCACCCTCGGCACGACCGCGTGCGATGTAAGCGAGGACCTTGTTCAGGTGAGCCTCGGAGATCAGCGAGCCTACCTGGGTCTTCGGATCCAAGGGATCACCGATCCGCATGGCGCTGGTCCGTGCCAGAAGCCTCTGCAGGAAGGCTTCCTTGATCTTGCGATGGACAAAGACCCGGGTTCCGTTCGAGCAGACCTCGCCGGCGGAGTAGAAGTTACCCAGGAGTGCCCCGGAAACCGCATTGTCGAGGTGGGCGTCGTCGAAAACGATCAGCGGCGACTTCCCGCCGAGCTCGAGAGTGACATGTTTGAGGGAGGGCGATGCCGCGGCCATCACCGCCTTCCCGGTATTCACGGCTCCGGTCAGTGAGACCTTGTCGATACCCGGATGCTGCGTCAGCAGTCGGCCGGTCTCGGAGCGTCCCTGGACGACCTGGAACACGCCTTCTGGCAAACCGGCCTCGTCCAACACCTCGCGCAGGCGGATAGCCGTCAGGGGTGTCAGGTCGGCAGGCTTGAAGATCATTGCATTCCCACAAGCCAACGCGGGCGCGGTTTTCCAACATGCGATCTGCAACGGATAGTTCCAGGCTCCGATCCCCGCGACCACCCCAAGTGGCTCGCGTCTCGTGTAGCCAAACGCCTGTGTCCCAAGGTCCACGTGGTCACCGGACAATGTCGGTGCCACGCCGGCGTAATATTCGAGGCAATCGGCGCCGGAGATCACGTCGACGACACTGGTTTCCTGGATCGGCTTACCGGTGTCACGGGTCTCGAGCTCGGCCAACTCCCTGTTACGGGCGCGCAGAATGTCGGCGGCGCGGCGCAGGATCCGGCCTCGCTCGGTGCCGGTCATCGCGGCCCATTTCTTTTGTGCCGCACGGGCTTTGGTCACCGCCGCATCGATCGCCGCGGGACCCGCGATTTCCAGGTGGGCCAGCACTTCCCCCGTTGCCGGATTGACGGTTGTGAGGTGACCCATCGCCGCTTGACCTGACCGGGACTGGCCGATCGCTGCGTGCCCCACCCCACCCTGTCCTTCCGTCGCGGACACGGCGCCCAGCCCGGCGGTGCCGCCGCGTGCATCGGCATTCTCAACAGGCATTCCGGCCAACGCGCTCTGTTGCAACCGACCGCCGACGAATGCTGTCAGAAGCGCGCGGGCGCTTTCGCTGTCAGCTTCCTGCCATTCCGACAGTGCGGCACGCAACCAGACGCCGTCGATCATGGCCGCAATCATCGCCGCCAGGCTGCGGGCCTCGGTCGCCGGGACCAGCTTTCGCAGTGCATGCGCCAGATTCGACAGCATGCGCCGTTGATAGGCGGTCTGTACGCGTTTCAGACCGCGGACATGCAACACCTGTCCCCAGAACGCAAGCCATGCGGTACCGGTGCGCTTATCAAACTCCTCCGCGGCGAGGTTGGCATCGATGACGGCCTGAATACGACCACGTGGAGTGTGCGCTGCGCTCGACCGCAACTTCATTCGTTCGTGAATGCGGCGGGAGAGCGCACGGAAAGTAGCCTCGAGCAGGCCGTCTTTATCGCCGAAGTAGTGGGCCACCAGGCCCGGAGAGACTCCCGCCCGACTCGCGATCTGTGCCAGAGTGCTGCCGACGTAACCGACCTCGGCGAGGCTGTCGATCGTGACCTCGATGAGCTGGCGCGTGCGGGCCTCTTCCACTTCGTCCCTGGGGACGGCGCGGGATAGGCGCGGCTGGGCCCCGCGTGGGGTTGATTGTCTGTTCAATCTGATGCTCCGAAAAGCGGCGGGCAGGCCCGGAACAGGGCTATCCCGGTGCGCTGGCAACGAGCCGATAGTTCTTGTCCTATCAGGTATTTGCCTCAGCTCGCACGCGCTTGACAGACGCTCTATTAAACGGCTATTCAAGACACAGCCGGGATGATGCGGTCGCGGCGCGGGTGGGTCAAGTCCGATTCAACTACATCGACTGGAGCGCGTATGGCGCCTGCGGGGTATATCGGGTCCCAAGAAGAACCACAGCAGTGGCGTCCTCCTCCTGGAGGCCCGCTCGCCCGGGCCTGCGCGCTGACGGCCGGGCTCCTGGGGTGTCTGCTGCTCACCGCCGCGCCACCGCCGGCCTGGTCGGCCTCCTCCAACGGCCTGGATCCGCCCTCCTGCCGTACGGTGCGCCTCTCCGATGTCGGTTGGACCGACGTGACGGCGACCACAGCCCTGTTCAGTGTCGTCCTGCGCGACCTGGGCTACCAGCCGCAAGTCACGGTGTTGTCGGTACCCGTGACCTTCGCCTCCATGAAGAACAAGGACATCGACGTCTTCCTGGGTAACTGGATGCCGACCCAGGAAGGGGACATCAAGGACTTCCTGAAGGACGGCTCGGTGGAGGTCGTCGGCCCCAACCTCACGGGCGCCAAATTCACCCTGGCGGTGCCCGCCTACACCTACAACCTCGGCCTGCACGACTACGCCGACATCCAACGCTTCGGCCCGCAGCTCAAGTACTCGATCTACGGCCTCGAGCCCGGCAACGATGGCGACCGGCTCATCCTCGGGATGTTGAAACAGAACATGTTCGGCCTGGGCAACTTCAAGCTCATCGAATCCAGCGAGCAAGGCATGCTGGCCGAGGTCGAGCGCGCCGGACGCACCCAGACCCCGATCGTGTTCATGGCCTGGGATCCCCATCCCATGAACATGCGCTTCGACATCCGCTACTTGACGGGCGGCGATCACGTCTTCGGCCCCAACTTCGGCGGCGCCACGGTCTATACGACTACCCGCGCGGGCTATTCCAACGAATGCCCCAACATCGGCCGCCTGCTCCGCAATCTGAAGTTCACACCCCACGGAGAGGACCAGCTCATGCTGGCCATGCTGGATCAGCACCAACCGCCCGAAACGGCGGCTGCCGCCTGGCTCCGGGCCAATCCACGCATCCTCGCGAGCTGGCTTGCAGGGGTCTATACGAGCGACGGACGCCCTGCCCTCGATGCCATCCGCATCGGCAAGAGCAACAGTGGCTGGAGCTTCGAGCAGTGGATCAGCGGCCACAAGATCCCCGTGGGCACCACGGTAGCGACCCTGATCGAGTACATCAAAACCCATGGACGATTGGCCTTCGACGGTGTGTCGGCCCTCGTCCGCGGCAGTGTGAACGGCCTGACCTTCCTGTTGGTCGCCATACCCTCGTGGGTTCTCATCCTGGCCATCGGCGGCCTCACCTGGCTGTTACGACGCTCCGTGGCCCTCGTCGTGTTCGTTATCGCGGCCATGCTGTTCATCATGAACCAGGGCTACTGGATACCCACGATGGAGACACTGTCGCTGGTCATCGCGGCCGCGCTCGTGTCCACCATCATCGGGGTACCGCTCGGAATAGCGGCCGCGCACCATCCGAAGCTGTACTCGGTGCTTCGGCCGGTGCTCGATCTCATGCAAACCCTGCCGACCTTCGTGTACCTGATTCCGACCCTGGTGCTGTTCGGACTCGGCGTAGTGCCGGGGCTGATTTCCACGGTGATTTTCGCGCTCCCGGCACCGATCCGGCTCACGCAGCTCGGCATCTGCTCGGTGCCGAAGTCGCTGCTCGAAGCGGGCGAGGCGTTCGGGGCAACACGACTGCAGATGTTGTGGAAGGTCGAGCTGCCGAGCGCGGCCCCCACGATCATCGCCGGCATCACCCAATGCATCATGCTCAGCCTGTCGATGGTCGTCATTGCCGCGCTGGTAGGGGCCGGTGGCCTGGGCGTGCCCGTCGTCCGGGCTCTCAACACCGTGCAGGTCGGCATGGGCTTCGAAGCGGGCTTCGTTATCGTCCTGCTGGCGATCATGCTCGACAGAATCAGCCGGCCGGCGGATAAGGAGAGCGGCAGCGTATGACGACGGCTCTCGAATTCCGCAACGTGGACATCGTGTTCGGCGCGAAGCCCGGCCGCCGCCCCAATGGCGCGATTCAACAAGCGCTCACCGCTCTCGACTGTGGCGGCACCCGAGGTGAGATCTCCGAAAAGACCGGTGTCGTCATCGGCGTCGCCAACGCCAGTTTGTGCGTGGAGCGCGGTGAGATCTCGGTGCTCATGGGCCTGTCGGGCTCAGGTAAATCCACTCTCCTGCGCGCGGCGAATGGCATAACACCCGTCACGCGGGGCCAGGTATTGGTGAGTGACGGAGATGCCGTCGTCGACATCGCCAAATGCGACGCAGCAACACTGCGCCGGGTACGACGTCTGCGTATCGCGATGGTGTTTCAGCAGTTTGGATTACTGCCCTGGCGGACAGTAAGGGACAACGTAGGTTTCGGTCTCGAGTTGCGTGGTGAGCCCGCGGACAAGCGCCGCAAGGTCATTGACCAGCAACTCGACCTCGTCGGCCTCACCCAATGGGGCGATCGTTATTGCAGTGAGCTGTCCGGCGGCATGCAACAGCGCGTCGGTCTCGCGCGCGCCTTCGCAACCGACGCGGATATCCTTTTGATGGACGAGCCGTTCTCCGCGCTCGACCCGTTGATCCGCCGCAAGTTGCAGGACGAGCTACTGGCGCTCCAGGAGCGCGTCAAAAAGACCATCCTGTTCGTCAGCCACGACCTCGACGAAGCCTTGAAGCTCGGCGACCGGATCTCCATTCTCGAAGGCGGACGCATCGTACAAACAGGTACGGCACACGACATTGTCGACCGCCCGGCCAATGAGTATGTCGCGGAGTTCGTGCGGCATATCAATCCGAAAACGGCGATCAAGGGGGACGCGCGGCAGGACAACTGACAGGGGGCCTCTGCCTCGCCACCGACAGGGGCCTCTGCCTCGCCACCGACAGGGGCCCTCTGCCTCGCCACCGACCGGGGCCGCTACCCCTCCACCGACCCCTCCCGTGTCGCGTTTATTCAAAACTGTCGGCGCGCGCATCCTCGTCCCACCTGGGGCGCGGCGGCATCATAGCCGCGGCTTCGCACCCACCGGGACCCCAGCTCCATGCAACCCTTCTCCGGCTTGTCGCTCCTGCGTCGCGGCCTGTCCGGCCAGCGAGGCTGGCAGCCACAATGGCGCCGGGCGGAACCCAAGGCGGCCTATGACGCCGTCATCGTCGGCGGTGGCGGCCATGGCCTCGGCGCTTCGTACTACCTTGCCAAGGAGCACGGCCTCCGAAACATCGCAGTGCTGGAAAAAGGCTGGATTGGCGGCGGCAATACCGGCCGCAACACGACGATCATCCGCTCGAACTACCTCTTCGCCGAGAGCGCTGCGCTCTACGACCACTCCTTGAAGTTGTGGGAAACACTCTCGCAGGAGCTCAACTACAACGTCATGTTCTCCCAGCGCGGAGTCATGATGCTCGCGCACACAGTTCACGACGTTCATTCCGGCAAGCGCCACGTACACGCGAACCGCGCCGCCGGCGTCGACAACGAATGGCTGACGCCTGAGGGAGCCAGGGCATTCTGTCCTGTCCTGAACATTGGCGACATCAGATATCCGGTCCTCGGGGCCGCCCTGCAAAGGCGCGGCGGCACCGCACGACACGACGCGGTGGCCTGGGGCTACGCCCGCGCGGCCGACTCGATGGGTGTCGACATCATTGAGAATTGCGAGGTAACCGGCATCCGCCGCGACCCGCTCGGCGCGGTCGAGGCAGTAGAGACGACACGTGGCGTCATCCGCACGCCGAAGATAGGCGTCTCGGCGGCCGGACACACCAGCGTCATCATGAAGATGGCCGGACTGCAGCTCCCTCTCGAAAGCTTCCCGTTACAGGCGCTGGTCTCCGAGCCCGTCAAACCCATTTTCCCCTGCGTGGTCATGTCCAACACCGTCCACGCCTACATCAGTCAATCCGACAAGGGCGAGCTCGTCATAGGTGCGGGCACCGACGCCTACACCTCCTACACCCAGCGCGGCGGCCTCCACATCGACAACCACGCACTCGAGGCGATTTGCGAGCTGTTTCCGATCTTCCGGCGCCTACGCATGTTGCGTAACTGGGGCGGCATCGTCGACGTGACACCCGACCGCTCGCCCATCATCGCCAAGACCCCAGTGCCGGGCCTGTACGTCAACTGCGGCTGGGGCACCGGAGGATTCAAGGCCACGCCGGGATCAGCACACGTTTTCGCTCATACCATTGCCCGCGATGAGCCCCATCCCATCAACGCACCGTTCACGATCGAGCGCTTCCGCGACGGCTACCTCATCGACGAGGCCGCCGCGGCGGCGGTGGCGCACTGAGTCATGCTGCTCATCGACTGCCCCTATTGCGGCAAACGGCCCGAGTTGGAATTCACACACGGCGGGCAGGCGCATATCGCGCGCGCCCAGAATCCGTCTGAGCTCTCCGCGCAGGAATGGACTGACTTTCTGTACATGCGGTTGAACATCAAGGGGGTGCACGCGGAGCGGTGGCGGCACACCCACGGGTGCGGGCGGTTCTTCAATGCCCTGCGGGACACGACGACAGATCATTTTCTCGCGACGTACAAGGCGGGTGAGCCTCGGCCCGTCATTGGCGAGACCGCGAGTCGGCACCCCACGGCCGGCGGGGCCGCGAGGGCCGCCGACGATCCAAGGACGACGTCGAGCAACGCCGCTCCGAGTTCCGCGACGGCCGCCGACGAGCCAAGGGCGACGTCGAGCATCGCCGCGCCGAGGTCCGCGACGGCCGCCGACGATCCAAGGGCGACGTCGAGCATCGCCGCGCCGAGGCCCGCGTTGAGCCCCGACGATTCGAGGCCCGCGTCGAGCGCTCGCGATCCGAGGTCGCAATCGTGACGCACGACTCTCCCTCCCAGTCTCCATCTCTAGGCCGCGTTGATCGCGCGCGTCCGATCCAGTTCACGTTCGACGGCCGCTCGCTGACCGGATTTCACGGCGACACCCTCGCCTCCGCCCTGCTCCGCAACGACATCCACCTCGTCGGGCGCTCATTCAAATACCACCGTCCGCGCGGCATTCTAGCGGCAGGCGCCGAGGAACCTAACGCGTTGGTCACGGTCCGGCGCGACGACGCCCGCTATACGCCCAACCTGCGCGCGACCCAGGTCGAGCTGTACGAGGGGCTCGAAGCGCACAGCCAGAACCGCTGGCCGACCCTTTCAGTGGACTTCGGCGCGGTCAACGACCTGTTATCACCGTTCATACCCGCCGGGTTCTACTACAAGACCTTCATGTGGCCGCAAGGCGCATGGAAGTCACTCTACGAACCCCGCATCCGGGCCGCCGCAGGACTGGGGAAGTCGCCGTCAGTAGGTGATCCCGACAGATACACGAACCGCTTTGCCCACTGCGATGTTCTCGTTGTCGGTGCCGGCCCCGCCGGACTCGCGGCAGCCACGGCAGCGGCCGCCACAGGCGCACGGGTGATCCTTTGCGACGAGCAAGCGGAACTGGGGGGCTCACTGTTGTCTGAGCCTGCGAACCCGACTGACTCGTCGGTTGCCGAGGACGTCGGCCACCATGCTGCCAATGCCGCCGCACCGACGACTTCAGCAAGCACTGACGCAGCTCCTCAGGCGCGCTCCACGAACACGGCCGCGTTACCCCACGCGACCCCCGAAGCCACAGCTTCGATCAACGGCCTGACCCCGTCAGCGTGGCTCGCACGCACTATCGACACCCTCACACGCAACCCTCGAGTCACGGTTCTGCCGCGCACGACTGCGTTCGGCTACTTCCCTCATAACATGGTGGGCCTCAACCAACGGCTCACCGACCACCAGGCCCAACCCAACCCCGACTCTCCCCGCGAGCGGCAATGGCAGGTACGCGCGAAGGAAGTCGTACTGACAACCGGCGCGATCGAGCGCCCGCTCGTCTTTCCAGGTAACGACCGCCCCGGCATCATGCTGGCCAGCGCGGTTCGCACCTACGTCAACCGCTACGGCGTCATTCCCGGTACCCGCGCCGTGATCATCACAGCCTGCGACGAGGCCTATCGAGCAGCGTTGGATTTGCATCGCGCCGGCGTTTACATCGCATTGATCGCTGACATGCGAGCTCGCGTGGAAGGCCCGCTCGTCGAGGCCGCGCGTCATGCCGGGCTACCGGTACAAACACGGACCACAATTGTCGGCACGACGGGTCGCCTTCGTGTCGCCACCGTTGAGCTCGCGCGCCTCGACAGTCAAGGGAAAGTCAGCGCCGACGAGGGCACGCTAACCATGCCGTGCGACCTGGTGCTCATGTCCGGTGGATACACGCCCACAGTGCACCTGTTCTCGCAGTCGCGCGGTAAGCTCGTCTGGGACGACAAGACACAGTCATTCATACCCGGTGCGCCCGCCGAACACGCTCGTTCCGCCGGCGCCTGCCGTGGGGTATTCGCGTGGGCCGCGGTGCTCGCGGACGGCGCATCTGCGGGCAGATCGGCCGCGAGCGAGGCCGGATTTGGGAAAAGCGAAGAGCACCGGGGGAGTGCCGCCGCCGGTGAGCTGAGCGTCACGAATAGCGCAGTCGCTCACGCCTCGTTCGCCAACATGGCTGCCAACGTACACGGCCGCTCTGGCAGCTCCAACGTCGCTACCCCCGCGCACGGCGCCTCTAGCAGCTCCAACATCGCCGCCCATAGCGCCTTCGCCACATCGACGACCAGCAGCGGCGCGGCGACCGCGAGCTTTCCGCACGCCTCAGCTGCATCATCAGATGCCAGCCGCCCCGCCGATCCCCCCATCGGCGCCTTCGCCGGCGCCCTGCCGCAACCGGGCGATCGCACGGGCTCAATGGCCTTCGTCGACTACCAGAACGACGTCACCACAAAAGACCTAGCGCTGGCCACGCGCGAGGGTTTCCGTTCGGTCGAGCACATCAAGCGCTACACGACGACTGGTATGGCAACCGACCAGGGCAAGACCTCCAACCTCAATGCCCTTGGCTTCGTCTCACGCCAACTGGACAAGGCCATTCCGGAAGTGGGCCTCACCACCTTCCGGATGCCCTACACCCCGGTCACCTTCGCCAGCTTCGCTGGCCTCTCACGCGGCTCGCTGTTCGACCCGATACGCCGCACGCCTATGCACGACTGGGCCGCACGCAATCATGCCGTGTTTGAAGACGTCGGCCTCTGGAAGCGCGCCCGCTATTTCCCCCGCCCAGGCGAGGACATGCACGCCGCAGTCGCCCGCGAGTGCGTAGCAGCCCGCAAGACCTGCGGACTCTTCGACGCCTCGACGCTGGGCAAAATCGAAGTCGTCGGCAAAGACGCCGTCACGTTCATGAACCGGCTGTACGTCAACAACTGGACGAGCCTCGCCGTCGGCCGATGCCGCTACGGCGTGCTCCTGCGCGATGACGGATTTGTCTATGACGACGGCGTGGTAGCACGCACAGCGCAAGATCGCTTCCACGTGACTACAACTACCGGCGGCGCCGCCCGCGTTCTCGGTTTGATGGAGGACTACCTCCAGACGGAATGGCCCGACCTGAGCGTGTGGCTCACCTCGACGACCGAACAGTGGGCCGTCATCGCGGTCCAGGGTCCCGACTCACGCAGGGTCTTGCAACCCCTCGTACAGGACGTCGACATCTCCGCCCAGGCGATGCCCCACATGAGCGTGGCGCGAGGGCGCATCTGCGGCGTGCCGATGTTACTGTTCCGTGTGAGCTTCACAGGCGAGCTGGGATTTGAAGTCAACGTCCCCTCGGACTACGGTCTGGCCGTTTGGGAAGCCATCCACACTGCCGGCAAGAAGTACGACATCACCCCCTATGGCACGGAAGCGATGCACGTCCTACGCGCCGAAAAGGGTTACATCATCGTCGGGCAGGAAACCGACGGGACGGTCACACCGGATGATGCCGGGCTCAGTTGGGCCATCGGCAAAACCAAACCCGACTTCGTCGGCAAGCGCTCCCTGCAGCGGCCGGCAATGGCATCGGCCGACCGCAAGCAGCTCGTGGGACTCTATACGTCCGATCCGCAGGTGGTGCTCGAAGAGGGATCGCAGATCATGCCTTCGGCAGGACAACGGGCACCCGCGAGGCCGATCGGCCATGTTACCTCGTCCTATCACAGCGCGACTCTGGGCCGTTCCATCGCTCTCGCCCTAGTATCCGGCGGACGGGCCCGCATGGGCGAGACGCTATACGTGCAGACGGCCGGTAGCGACATTCCGGTGAAAGTCACGTCGCCCGTGTTCTACGACCCGGAGGGAGCGCGCCTGAATGGATAGCCGCCAAGTCCCACGAGTAGTGACCTCCTCGCTGGTGCAGCCTCTCCCGCCCGCCACGCGATACATCCTGAGAGGCAGTCTGCCGCTCATGACTGCGGCAGGCGTGGCGCTGGGCCTGGCAATTTCGCAGACAGCCTGTCGCGCGGCGACAACCTCACCCGCCTCGTCGAGCGGCCTTACCCCCACCGGCCTGGCTGCCCTATGGCTTGGCCCCGACGAGCAACTCCTGCTCGCCCCAGCGGGCTTCGACGTCGCCACGGCTCTCGAGGCGGCCCTGAGCGACCTCCCCCATTCGTTGGTCGATGTCAGCCATCGACAAACCGCCTTCGAGGTCAGCGGACCCAACGCCGCCCTGTTGTTGAGCGCCGGCTGCCCTCTCGACCTCGACGAAAGCGCTTTTCCAGTCGGAATGTGCACCCGCACAGTATTGGCGAAAGCCGAGATCGTCTTGTGGCGGACGCGCCCGGACGTGTTTCATGTCGAGGTGTGGCGCTCGTTCGCCGACTACGTATCGAGGTTTCTTGCCGAAGTCGCTCGCGAGTTCGGCACCCAGGAGTTTGTATGAAGACGCATGTTCGGGTCGCTGTCATCGGCGGTGGCGTGGTCGGCGTGAGCACGCTCTACCACCTGACCAAAAAAGGCTGGACCGACGTGGTCTTGCTCGAGCGCACCGAGCTGACCGCCGGCTCCACCTGGCATGCGGCCGGCCTCCTGCCTCTGTTCAACATGAGCTACACCGTCGGGCAACTCCACAAGTACTCGGTCGATCTGTACAAGCGCTTACCCGCGGAGACCGGCCAGGACGTGAGCTTTCACGTCACGGGCAACCTGCGCCTGGCAACTTGCCGCGAGCGCATGGACGAGTACCAGAAGTATTGCGGCACGGCCAACACCATCGGCGTGCCCTTCGAGGTCATTACCCCGGCTCAGGTAAAGGAGCTGTGGCCATTGGTCGAGTTGGGAGGGAGCGGCGAAACCCCGTCGATCATCGGCGCCCTCTACCATCCGGACGACGGCCACATCGCGCCGGCCGACCTGACGATGGCGCTCCGCAAGGGGGCACGCAACGCAGGCGCGGAAATTTACGAACACACCGACGTCACGGCTGTCGAGCGCACGCCTTCAGGGGAATGGAAGCTCCAGACCAGCAAGGGCCCCATCGTCGCCGAGCACGTAGTGTGCGCGACGGGAAACTACGCGCGCCAGACCGGCAGACTGTTCGGTTTGAATGTGCCTGCCATCCCCGTTGAGCACCAGTACATCGTGTATGACGAGTCTCCCGAGTTGAAAGCGTACCGCCAGGGTGGCGGCCGCGAGCTCGCGGTGTTGCGGGAGTCGGACAAGTCCTATTACCTGCGTGAGGAGCGCATGGGCTGGATTCTCGGTCCCTACGAGAAAGGCGCGCCCGCGCGCTTCGCCGATGGCGTCCCGGACTGGTTCGGACGCAGCCTTTTCCCGGGTGACCTGGATCGGCTGCTGCCGCACGTAGAGGCCGCGCAACGGCGGGTGCCGGCGCTCGAGAACTGCGGCATCAAGGATATTGTGAACGGACCGATCTCGTACACGCCGGACGGCAGCCCGCTGATCGGCCCCGCCTGGGCCCTGCCCAACGTCTGGCTCAACGAAGGCCATAGCTTCGGAATCACCGCGGCCGGTGGCTCCGGCTGGCAGCTCGCGGAATGGCTCGTCGAAGGTGAGCCTGGCATCGACATGTTGGCGGTCGACCCTCGGCGCTTCGGTGATTACACGAGCAAACGCTACGTCGTCAAAAAGAACGAAGAGACCTATCGCAACGTCTTCACCGTTCACTTCCCGGACGAAGAACGGCCCGACGGACGCCCGGCCAAGACCAGCCCGGTATACGACAAACTCGACCGGCGCGGCGCGGTCTGGGGGCAACGCTATGGTTGGGAGCGCGCCAACTGGTTTGCACCACCGGGTGTGGAGCGCAAGGACCGATGGAGTTTCCGACGTACGAATTACTTCGAGCACGTCGGCAACGAGTGCCGGCTCATGCGTGAGCGCATCGGCGTCATCGATCTGAGCCCGTTCACGAAACACGAGGTCACAGGCCCCGGCGCGGAAGCCTGGCTCGACGGGCTCGTGGCCAACAAGGTTCCCACGCGTATCGGGCGTATCGCCCTGTGCCACGCTCTGACCCGCCGCGGCGGAATCCGGTCGGAATTCACAATCACCAAGGTAGGGGATGACAATTTCTACGTCGTGAGTGCGGGTGCCGCCGAGCGCTATGACTCGGACTACCTGCGCAAGGCCCTGCCGCAGGACGGCTCGGTCAGCCTGCGCAATATCACCACGTCACGCGGCTGCTTCGTGGTGGGCGGTCCGAAGACACGCGAGGTGCTCGCGAAACTGACGGACACCCCGCTCGACAACGACTCATTTCCCTGGCTGACCGGGCAGACGATCGAGGTCGGACTGGCCGTTGATGTGCACGCGCTACGCGTGAATTTCGTCGGTGCTCTCGGTTGGGAACTGCACTTCCCCATCGAGTACGCGCATCACCTGTTCGATGCCCTGTTCGAGGCCGGCAAGGACCATGGCATCGGCATGGTTGGAATGCGCGCCATGGAGTCGCTGCGGATGGAGAAGTCCTACCGGATGTGGGGCAGCGACATGACACCTGACTACACGCCGTTCGAGGCCAGCCTCGATCGGTTCGTCAGGCTGAAAAAAGGTCCCTTCATCGGCAAGAAGGCACTCGAGGAGCAACTGGCGGCGGGGGTGCCGAACCGGTTCGTGACGCTGGAGGTGCACGGCGTCACTGATGCGGATCCCCTGGGCAACGAGCCCCTGTTCGATCAGGGTGGCCGGATCGTCGGCCGCGCGACTTCCGGCTATTACGGCCACTGCCTGCGTAAAAGCCTGGCGATTGGTTACGTGCAAGCGGACCTTGCGCTCGTCGGGACCCAGCTGCAGATCGAGATCCTGGGCGAGCGCAAGCGGGCTACCGTGGTGCGGGAATCGCCTTACGACCCGGAGAACCTCGACCTGAAGGCTTGAGCCTCGGTAAGATCAGGACGTGGAATTGCCCAAGAGCAAGTTCGCGTTCCTTACCCTGCAGCGTTACTCGATGATCGCGCTCTCCAGCGCGGTCGAGGCTCTGCGGATGGCCAACATGGTCACAGGCGAGACCGTGTACGACTGGTCGATCGTCAGCATGGACGGCCAGCCGACACCGGCCAGCAACGGCCTGCAGCTCGCACCGACCCTCCCCTTGGAGAGCCTCGGTCCGGTCGACATCCTGTTCGTGTGCGGCGGAGTCGATGTCCGTGCCGCCGTAACCCCGAAAATCCTCTCGGCCTTACGCCGTCTGGCCGATCGCCGGGTACCCCTCGGAGCGCTTTGTACCGGCGGTTATGCACTCGCCAAGGCGGGACTGCTCGAGAAGTATCGCGCCACGATCCACTGGGAGAACCTGTCGTCCTTGCGGGAGGAATTCCCCCGGATCCTGCTCAGCAACCAGCTCTTCACCATCGACCGCGACCGCTTCACCTGCTCCGGCGGAATCGCCCCCCTGGACCTGATGTTGCACCTGGTGAAGACCAAACTCGGGACGCGCATCGCGCAACTCATTTCCGAGCAGTTCATCGTGGATCGGATCCGCAACGATCGTGACCGGCAGTATGTGCCGCTCCGCGCGCAGATCGGGGTTGGTCACGAGACGTTGCTCCACGCGGCACAGCTCATGGAACAGAACATCGAGAAACCCCTGTCACTCGATGAGATTGCCGCGGCCACCGATCTGTCGCGACGCCAGATCGAGCGTCTCTTCAAACGGCACCTCAACTGCGTACCCAAACGGTACTACCTGCAGTTGCGTCTGCGGCGCGCACGCGAGCTGCTGCTGTACACCTCGATGCCGATCATCGACATCACGGCCGCGTGTGGTTTCCGCTCGACCACCCACTTTTCCAAGTGCTACCACGCCCAGTTCGGCTACCCCCCCAGCGCCGAGCGCCATGCCCGCCATAGCAAGGCAGCGGCTCACAATCCCGCCAACCCGTAGCTCACCGCCAGGCTGACCGGGCCCTACAAGTCCTTACATATTCAGGCGCCATGTCGCTTCCGGCACGCCCCATGTCGCGCCCGGGCATGCCGTGGTCGCTAAGTAGCGGCCGTGCGTACGAGGCGTCGCATAACATCGTGAGCGCAGCGGTCAAAAAGCCGCGCCTTTTGACCGCGGAATCGGGGGCGATGTCTGCGAAAGCGCTGGCCCTGGGCCGCAGGCGACTTTCGCCAATTGACGGAGTGCCGCATGAACGACCAGGCCGAGTTCAACCTACGTGACCTGAATGATCAGGAGCTGATCGAGCAGGTCCACGACGATCTCTACAACGGCCTGAAGGCGGAGGTGGAGGAAGCCACCCACATCTTCCTCGAGCGCGGCTGGGGTGCGGAGAAGGTCCTGAACGAAGCCCTCGTCGAAGGCATGCGCATCGTGGGCATCGACTTCCGGGACGGCATCCTGTTCGTGCCCGAAGTGCTGCTCGCCGCCAACTCCATGAAGGGCGGCATGGAAATCCTGCGCCCGCTGCTCGCCGAGACCGGCGTCGAGCCGATCGGCAAGATCGTCATCGGCACGGTCAAGGGCGACATCCACGACATCGGCAAGAACCTCGTCTCCATGATGCTCGAAGGCGCCGGCTTCGAGGTCATCGACCTCGGGATCAACAACCCCGTCGAGAAATACCTGGCGGCGCTCGAAGAGCACAAACCGGACATCCTGGGCATGTCCGCCCTGCTCACCACCACCATGCCCTACATGAAGGTGGTGATCGACAAGATGCAGGAGATCGGCATCCGCAAGGACTTCATCGTGCTGGTCGGCGGTGCGCCCCTGAACGAGGAGTTTGGCAAAGCGGTGGGTGCCGACGCCTACTGCCGTGACGCCGCCATCGCGGTGGAAACGGCAAAGAGCTTGTTGGCAGCCCGACGGGCCGCCCGGGTCTGAAAGTGGACACCGGTCGCGGCATCCTCGTCATCGCCTGCGGAGCACTGGCCCGCGAGATCGCGGCCTTGCGCCGGATCAATGACTGGACGGCGATCGATGTCCGCTGCCTGCCGGCCGAGTTGCATAACCGCCCTGACCGGATAGCGCCGGCTGTGCGCGATGCGATCCGTGCGTATCGCGACACCTACACGAAAGTCTTTGTTGCTTACGGTGACTGCGGCACGGGAGGCCAACTCGATGCCGTTCTCGCGGACGAAGGCGCGGAGCGGATCCCGGGCGCTCACTGTTATGAATTCTTCGCGGGCGCGAAAGCTTTCAGCGAGCTCAGCGAAGCTGAGCCGGGCACGTTCTACCTGACCGACTTTCTGGTGCGGCATTTCGACCGACTCGTCACCCGCGGCTTGGGCCTCGATCGACATCCCGAGCTCGCCGGCGAGTATTTCCGACACTATCGCAAGCTCGTCTATCTCGCCCAGACCCACGCGCCCTCCTCAATCGAACGTGCCCGGCAGATCGCACATCGCATGGGCTTCGAGTTCGAGCATCGCTTCACGGGCTATGGCGGCCTGGGCGAGCGCTTGAGCGCGCTCGCGGCGAGTTGAGGCTCCGGACATGGCGACCCTGACTATCATCTCCTGGCGCGACATCCCGGCACAGGTGGTCTGCAAGCGCGGCCGCGAAACGGCCAAAGTGCAGTTGTCGCCGCGTTTTCAGGAAGCGGTCGACCGGGCTGCGATGCGCGCGGGCAAAGGCAGCTCCGATGCATACCTCGCGGACTGGAAGCGCAGCGAGCCGAGAGCTTGTGGGGAAGATATTCAAGCGGAAGTGGCGGCAGAGGCAGCCAGGATCGAAGCCCACTACACCGACGAGGACCTCGAGCGACTGATCCGTGCGAAGGGACTCGAAGCAACCGCAGCTCCCGCAATCACACCGAATTCAACAGGACAGTGACATGACCGACACCGTCGTCAGCTCCGCAACCCGCGAAGTCGTCATCGGCTTCGACCGCCCGTTCGTCATGATCGGCGAGCGCATCAACCCGACCGGCCGCAAGATCCTGGCCGCCGAAATGGCCGCGGGCGACTTCTCGCGGGTCGAGTCCGACGCGCGTGCCCAGATCGCCGCCGGCGCGCACATGCTCGATGTCAACGCCGGCATTCCCCTCGCGGACGAGCCGGCGATTCTGGCAAAGGCCGTGCAGTTGGTGCAGTCCATCACGGACCTGCCGCTGTCGATCGATTCCTCGATTGTCGCGGCATTGGAAGCCGGCCTGGCGGTCTACAAGGGCAAACCGCTGGTCAACTCGGTGACGGGCGAGGAAGAGCGCCTCGAGTCCGTGCTGCCGTTGGTCAAGAAATATGGCGCGGCCGTCGTGGCCATCTCGAACGACGAGACCGGCATCTCCGAGGATCCCGATGTCCGCTTCGAGGTCGCGAAGAAAATCGTCCACCGTGCCGCCGACCATGGCATTCCTGCTTGCGACGTCGTGGTGGACCCGCTCGTCATGCCGATCGGAGCCATCAATCAGGCCGGGGTGCAGGTCATGCACCTGCTGCGGCGGCTGAAGTACGAGTTGAAGGTCAACACGACGTGCGGCGCCTCCAACGTGAGCTTTGGCCTACCGGCCCGTGAAGCCATCAGCGCGACCTTCCTGACGATGGCCATTGGCGCCGGAATGACATCCGCCATCATGAACCCGCTGCACCTGGAGATTGTCAAAGCCTGCATGGCCGCCGACGTGATGATGGGTCACGATCCGGACTGCGGGCGTTGGATCCGCCGGTTCCGCGAGGCTCCTGCCATGCAAGCCGGCGGCGGCGCCGCACCCGTTAACGAAGGCGCCGCTCGAGGCCGCCGCGAGGGCGGGCATCGCCGGCGCGCGGCGGCAGCCGCGGCCGGAGGCGGGGATAGCAGCACCGAGCCAAGATGACTCCCGAAGACGCCCTGGTAGTTTTTACGCCGTCCGGAAAGCGAGGCCGCTTCCCGATCGGCACGCCGCTGCTCCAGGCGGCGCGCACGTTGGGTGTTGATGTCGATTCGGTATGCGGCGGTCGAGCCATCTGCGGCCGCTGCCAGGTGTTGGTCATGGAGGGGGAGTTCGCCAAGCATGGCGTCACTTCCACCGCCGCCAATCTCTCTGAGATCAGCGTCGCCGAGCAGAGCTATGCCAATCGGCGCGGTCTTCCCAATGGGCATCGCCTCTCCTGCTCGTCCCGCGTGCAGGGCGATCTCGTCATCGATGTTCCGCCGAGCAGCCAGGTCCATCGTCAGGTGGTGCGCAAGCAGGCCGACACGCGCGTCATCACCCTCGACCCCGTCGTTCACCTGCACTACGTTGAAGTGCAGCAACCGGACATGCACGACCCTTCGGGCGATCTGCAGCGCCTGATGAATGCCTTGCGGAACGAGTGGCAGCTCAATGAGCTGACATGCGATCTGCGGGTCATGCAAGCGTTGCAGCCGGCCTTGCGCAAGGGCGAATGGAAAGTCACCGTGGCGGTGCATGATGGCTCGCGCATCATTGGCATCTGGCCGGGATTCTACGAACGTGCTCTCGGGCTCGCCGTGGACGTTGGATCCACGACGATCGCCGCGCACCTTTGCAATCTGGAGTCAGGGGAAGTCATCGCCTCCAGTGGCACCATGAATCCCCAGATCCGCTACGGCGAGGACCTGATGAGTCGCGTGTCCTACGCGATGATGCATCCGGGTGGCGCGCAGCAAATGACGGAAGCAGTCCGTGCCGCACTCAACACACTCGCCGCCGACGTCGCGCGCGAGGCACAAGCAACTCCACAGGACATCCTCGAGATCACGCTGGTCGGCAATCCGATCATGCATCACCTGCTGCTCGGGATCGACCCGGTCGAGCTCGGGGGCGCGCCGTTCGCGCTGACGACCGACAGCGCTGTGAGTATGTGGGCTACGGAGATCGCCCTGAACTTGCATCCCAACGCCCGCGTCTACGTTCTGCCTTGCATTGCCGGGCATGTTGGCGCGGATGCCGCCGGCATGATCCTCGCGGAACGCCCGGACCTGCGTGATGAGCTCACTCTGTTGGTCGACGTCGGGACGAACGCCGAGATCGTGTTAGGTAACCGTCAGCGCCTGCTGGCCTGCTCCAGCCCTACGGGACCGGCGTTCGAAGGAGCGCAGATCAGCTGCGGCCAGCGCGCCGCCCCGGGGGCGATCGAGCGGGTCCGCATCGATCGAACGACCCTCGAGCCGCGATACAAAGTCATCGGATCGGAGCTCTGGTCGGATGAGCCGGGCTTTGCTGAAGCCGTCGCGCGGACGGGGGTCACTGGGATCTGCGGATCCGGCATCATCGAGGTCATTGCCGAAATGTATCTTGCCGGCATCATCAACCAGGATGGTGTCGTGGACGGCCAGCTCGCCGCGCGCAGTGATCGCATCGTGCCGACCGGGCGGACGTTCGGTTACGTGGTGCAACGCGGTGGAGTAACGCTGACCGTTACTCAGAACGACGTACGGGCGATTCAGCTTGCGAAGGCTGCCTTGTACGCGGGAATCAAGCTGCTGATGGATCACCTGGGGGTCGATCACGTGGACCGGATCCGCCTCGCGGGGGCGTTCGGAAGCCACATCGACGTCAAGTATGCGATGGTGTTGGGGATGATTCCGGACTGTGACCTTGCGAAGGTCGCCTCGGCCGGCAATGCCGCGGGGGCCGGCGCGCGCATCGCGCTTCTCGACAAGGGGTCTCGGAGGGCAATCGAGGAGTTGGTGCACAGGGTGGAGAAGATCGAGACTGCCATCGAACCGCGGTTTCAGGCGCATTTTGTGGAGGCCATGGGGGTGCCGCATTCGACGGCATCGTATGTTCACTTGCGCGAGGCAGTTGAGCTTCCGGCTCGCAAGGAGGCGGCGCCTCGGGGTAATGCT
Source organism: Steroidobacteraceae bacterium (assembly GCA_036834945.1). Classification (GTDB taxonomy): domain Bacteria; phylum Pseudomonadota; class Gammaproteobacteria; order Steroidobacterales; family Steroidobacteraceae; genus 13-2-20CM-66-19. The sequence goes on along the minus strand of DAITMW010000015.1, from coordinate 8,402 downwards.
CGGGGGCACCGGCGGCGGGCTTGAGTTAACGCGCCCGCGCGCCACATTGGCACGGTTCCACCCCTCAAAGTAGCGCATCCCCGATCGAGAAAGGTTCCACCCGGGGGACGCCGCAAGTACGCTTTTGCCGGACTGCGCGGACGCTTCGTCCGGCAATCCCTGTAGGCTCTGGCCCTGTTCCCGACAGGGCAAGCCCCCGGGCGAAACCTTTCTCGCTCGGGGCTGCGCGCCTGTTTACGTTTGGAGCGATGCCCTCCACGTGAGGGATTTCTACACGTTTGAATCAGGGAAGGAGGCTTTGCGGCGGTTCATGTAGTCGAGCAATGCCTCGTCTATGGCGGGGTCCAGTGTTGGGGCCTCATACTCGGCGAGTTGCTTCTTCCACAGCTTGTTGGCTCGCTGCGCCTCGTCCGTGGCGCCTTCGGCTTCCCATTGCTCGAAGCTGTTGTTGTCCGCTAGCGGGGAGCGGTAGAAGGCGGTTTCGAAGTTGGCTTGTGTGTGCGTGCAGCCCAGGAAGTGCTTGCCGGGGCCTACCTCGCGGATCGCGTCCATGGCCTGGCCGTTGTCGCTCAGATCCACGCCGGCCAGCAGCGTGTGCATCATGCCTGCCTGGTCGGCGTCCATGACAAACTTCTCGTAGCCCATGGAGAGGCCGCCTTCGAGCCAGCCGGCGACGTGCAGGACGAAGTTCACGCCCGCGAGGCAGGTTGGGATGAGTGTGTTGGCTGACTCGAATGCCGCCTGGGCGTCGGGAATTTTCGAGGCGCACAAGCCGCCACCCGAGCGGAATGGCACACCTAGGCGGCGTGCCAATGCCGCCATGACGTACAGCACGAGGGCCGGCTCCGGAGAGCCGAACGTGGGCGCGCCTGACTGCATCGAGAGTGAGGATGCGAAGCTGCCTAGAACGACCGGGGCGCCTGGGTTGACGAGTTGCGCCAGGGTCATGCCGGCAAGCGCCTCTGCCAACGTCTGCGCCACTGTACCGGCGACAGTCACGGGCGACATCGCGCCCGCGAGGATGAATGGTGTGACGATGGTTGCCTGGTTGTTGCGCGCGTAGGTTTTCAGCGCGCCCAACATGGTGGCGTCGAATGTCATCGGCGAGTTCGCGTTGATCAGGCTGATGATGAACGTCTTTGGCTTCCCGGTGGCCGGGTCCAGGTAATCGTCGCCGAACAGGATCTTCGTCATCTCGACGGTGTCCTGCGCCCGGTCGGGATGCGTGACCGAGCCCATGTACGGCTTGTCGCTGTACTTCATATGGGTGTAAACCATATCGAAGTGGCGCTTGTTGACCGGCAGGTCGACGGGCTCGCAGATGGTTCCGCCGGAGTGGTGGAGCGAGTTCGCCATGTAGGCAAGCTTCACGAAATTGCGGAAATCCTCGATGCGGGCGTAGCGGCGGCCTTCGTCGAGGTTGCGGACGAATGGCGAGCCGTAGGCCGGTGCGAAGACTGTGTTGTTTCCGCCGATCAGGACGTTGCGGGCCGGGTTGCGGGCGTACTGTACAAATTCCCTCGGCGCCGAGCGCTGCACGATGCTTCGGCACATGCCGCGCGGAAAGCGGACCCGCTCGCCGTTGACGTCGGCTCCGGCTTTCCTGAAAAGGTCCAGCGCTTCCGGGTCCTCCCGAAAGTCGATGCCGGTTTCCTGGAGGATGGTGTCGGCATTGCTCTCGAGCAACGCGAGCCCTTCCTCGCCGAGCACCTCGTAATAGGGAACCTTCCGCGTTATGTAGGGTACGAATGCATGGCTGCGGGCGGTGCGCGCGGCACGCTTGGCGTCGCGACCGCTCGGACGACGGGATCGCGAAGGCTGACCTTGCTGCTCGTCCATCGACTGCTCCTGAGGATTCGCCCAATCACGGGATCAGCCGCGAGTATGGTCAGAATCTGCAACCTGGGCTGGTCCGTTTGCGTCATTCACTTGAACGGGAGCGACCGCTTCAGGCGTCCGAGGATTTGAGCACGACCGCGCCGGTGGAGACGAGCTTGAACTGCGAGTCGTGCTCGAGCGCGTCCCGCAAGGCCTTCAACATCTGCTGGTCGATGATCGCGGCGTTCTCCAACTCCACGGGATAGCGGACCGAGCACTCCAATCCGTTCTCCGTCAGGCGCAGCCGGACCTCCGGCTGTGGGCTGGAGGCATCGAAGTCGATGAATCGCTGCACCACCGCGTGCTGGCGCTCGATGGCCGGCCGGTATTTTTCGTAGATCCCCTCGGCGGCGGCCTTGAGGCGCTTGTGAGCCTCCGCGACGTCGGCCGTCGCGGCGATGGTCAGCGTCACCGTATGCCAGACGTAGTCCGCCCCCGGGATCTGTTTGAACATCGCGGTCGGTTGGAACAGGACGGCGTTGGACAGGACGACCATGCGTCCGGTGACATGCAGGTCGGCGCCGGCGAGCTCCATCAGGTAAATGCGCACCAGCCCGATATCGACGACCCGGCCGGTCACACCGGCCAGCGTAATGCGGTCGCCGACGCGAACGCCGTAACGCCCGATGAGAAAGAAATACGCCACGACGGCGAGGATTACATTCTGCAAGGCCACGGCAATACCCGCCGTGACGAACCCGATGTACGTCGCAATGGAGCCGATTTCCGACATCAACCCGAACACGATCACAAAGGTCAGTGCGATGCCGACCGCAACGCGCCTGAGCACCAGGAACTGGCGCCGGCGGCGCTGATCGTGCAGGTACCGGAAAGTCGCCCGCCGCCAGATGTCGGAGATGATCAGCACCAACGCGATCCACCCGAGCACGACTGCCACTCGTATCAGAATGTAGCGCGCGACGCTCGCCATCCGGGTCTCGAGCGTGTCGTTCCAGTCGTCGAGCGTGCTCCGGGCGATCTCGACGGTGAGCGCCTGCTCACCCAGGGGGACGAGTACGGTCGATAGCTGTTTGAAGCGGGCCGTGTGAGCCTCCAACTCCTGGCGCTGCGCCACCAACTGCGTGGGATCGGTCGATGTGCTGATGGCCAGGTCGTCGCCAACCACCTCGCGTACCTCGGCCACGAGGGGCCCACGAACCTTCTCGATCTCATCCTGGAGATCATCCGTTTCCTTGATGTATTCGCCCAGCTGACGCCGCATGTTGTGGAGTGAGAACCACTCGGTGATCAATGCAATGACCCCCGCGCTGTCCACTCGGAAAGCGTTCGCTGGATGAGCCGCGCCAGAGGTTGTTGCACTCGTGCTCGCGGCGGTAGCGCCACTGGCCGGCGCTTTGGCGGTATCGCCGGACGAACCGGTATTCGTTCCGCCCGTGTCGGTTTTCGAGCGCGGCGAGGTAGACGTCGAAGTACGGAGTTCCGGCACCGAGCGTTCCATGTCCGCGATCTGACCATTCAAAGGGCTCAGATTGCCATTGTCTCCGGCGATCGAGCTGGCCTCGAAATCCTCCATTGCCTGAACGCTCGCTTGCACCTCGCGAGCCAGGCGCAACGCCGCGCTAACCTGCCCCTGTTGGGCGTCGAGCGTCGCACGCTCCTTGCCGCGCGCACGGGTTGTTTTCTCCTTGAGCGAATCGAGCTGTGACTGGAGGTCATTGATACGCTGCGCCACATTCGCCGCGGCCTCATCGAGTCGTCCGGCGAAGCCTTTCGAGTCGGAAGGACTCTTCGTGGTCGGCGCGGAGTTGGGGGCCGCCGTGGCGGGACTCGCTTGCGCTCGTCGCGACTGCGCCGCTTCCGTCTGCCGCGTCTGCGCGTCCAACAGGGCCGCGCAGGCCTTGGCAAACTGGAAGGCGAGCCTCACCGCTGTCAGGGACTGCTGATGCAGCTTGCTCCGCTCGCTCGAATCAGGCCCGGGGATCTGCAATTGCTCGATTGGCGCGAGATGGTGAAACCAGTCAACGGTCTCCCCGAGATGTCCCGCGACCTGATCGGACGTCAGGGGCAGCAGTGACTCGGGCGCGGACGGCGGAGTGTTGGCCGCCGGGCTCGCTGGCGATGCCGCACCCGGATCTGCCGGCGCTGCTCCCGGCGCCGACCTGGCCCCCTGCGCGATGGCCACACTGGAACCGAGAACCAGCGCGAGCACGACAGCCATCGCCGCAACCAGCACTGATCTGCTGCCAACCAGCAGGGCCCACGAGCCGCCCCGGCCACGCATTCGCGACAACCTCAATTTCCATGAGCTATTCATAAGCGGTGCCGAGGGTAGCAAGGAAAAGACCACGGTGCTGGCCGCAATCCCGGCGGATCGAGTTACGATGTCACCATGAGACAGTCCGATGTCGCCGCGGCCCTGCGGCAGGTGCTCCCCGCCGAGTGCGTCCTGGCTCGCGACGAAGAGTTACGCCCCTACGAATGTGATGGCCTGAGCGTCTTCCGCCAGAAACCGATGCTCGTCGTTCTGCCACGAACGGAGGACGAGGTCCGCCACGTACTCCTCACGTGCCGCCGCCTCGATGTCCCCGTCGTCGCACGTGGCGCCGGGACAGGTCTCTCGGGCGGCTCCACGCCTCACGAGTCGGGTGTCCTGTTGTCGCTCGCCCGGCTGAACCAGATCCTGGAAGTCGACCCGGTCGCGCGGATCGCACGCCTGCAACCCGGGGTTCGCAACCTGAAAGTATCGGAGGCCGCGGCCCCGCATGGCCTCTACTACGCACCGGATCCCTCCTCGCAGATCGCATGCTCGATCGGCGGCAACGTGGCGGAGAACTCGGGCGGCGTGCATTGCCTGAAATACGGCCTGACCGTACACAACGTATTGGGAGTCCGAGGTTTCACGATCGACGGCGACCTCGTGGAGCTCGGAGGCCGCACCCCGGACCAACCTGGCCTGGACCTCCTCGCCCTCGTGATCGGCTCAGAGGGACTCCTGGTGGTCGTCACTGAGGTCACCGTCAAATTGATCCCGCGACCACAGCTCGCCCGTGTCGTAATGGCCTCATTTGCGGATGTTCGCGATGCCGGCAACGCGGTCGCGGCAATCATCGCGGCAGGCATCATCCCCGCGGGCCTCGAGATGATGGACCGCAAGGCCACTGCTGCGGTCGAGCCGTTCGTGAATGCCGGCTACGACCTCACAGCCGAGGCAATCCTTCTCGCCGAGGCCGATGGCACCCCGGAAGAAGTGGCGGAACAGATCGCCGAGATCGAGACAGTCCTGCAGGCCGCCGGGGCCACGGCGATGGTCTGCTCGAACTCGGAAGCCGAACGGCTGCGTTTCTGGTCGGGGCGCAAGAACGCCTTCCCCGCCGCCGGCCGCGTCTCCCCGGATTACTACTGCATGGACGGCACCATCCCGCGCAAGAATCTCGGCCCGATGCTCAAAGCCATCGAGGACATGGAAATACGCTACTCGCTGCGCTGTATGAACGTTTTCCACGCCGGTGACGGCAACCTGCATCCGCTGATCCTGTTCGATGCCAACACCCCGGGTGAGTGGCAACGCGCGGACCGCTTTGGCGCGGAAATCCTGGAGCTTTGTGTGCGACTCGGCGGAACGATCACGGGCGAGCACGGCGTCGGCATCGAAAAAATCAACTCCATGTGTGTGCAATTCTCGGAACCCGAACGCGACGCGTTCTTCGGCATAAAGGCCGCCTTCGACGCGACCGGCCTGTTGAATCCGGGCAAAGCCATCCCGACCCTCGCACGTTGCGCCGAGTATGGGAAAATGCACGTGCACGCCGGTGCCCTGCCCCACGCCGACATACCGCGCTTCTGATGGACGAAAAAGCAATGCTCGGCGAGCTGCGCGATCGTGTGATCGCAGCTCACCAACAGCGCGAGCCCCTGCGCCTGCGCGGCGCCGGGACAAAAGACTTTTATGGCGAAGAGATCACTGCGGCGACCGTCCTGGATCTGCGCCCCTGCCGCGGCATCGTGGACTACGAGCCCTCGGAGTTGGTCATCACCGCCCGCTGCGGCACACCGCTGTCGGAAATCGAGGCAACTCTGCACGACCGCGGCCAATTCCTAGCCTTTGAGCCGCCTGCATTCGGGGGCGATCCTACTATCGGTGGCGTAGTTGCCGCCGGGCTGTCAGGGCCGCGCCGCATGTATGCGGGTGCGGCCAGGGACTTCGTGTTAGGTGCAACGCTACTGGACGCGCGTGGAAACCTCCTGCGCTTCGGCGGCCAGGTCATGAAAAATGTCGCCGGCTTCGACGTGTCCCGTCTCCTGTGCGGCTCGTTGGGAATACTGGGCATCATCACCGAAGTCTCGCTCAAAGTCCTGCCACGGCCGCGCGCGGAAGAGACGCTCAGATTTGAGATGTCGGCGAGGGATGCCATCGCGGCATTCAACCGTTGGAGCGGGCAGCCCCTGCCCCTCTCAGGCGCCTCCTGGTGGGACGGTTTGGCGTGGATCAGGCTTTCCGGAGCGGGTTCCGCCGTGCGTGCAGCTCACGAGCAACTGGGCGGTGAGCGAGTTGATCCAACGACTGCCACGCAATGGTGGGAAACTCTGCGGCACTGCCAGCACCCGATCTTCACGAGCCACACACTCTGGCGCCTGTCGGTTCCTGACACCACACCACCGCTGGCGCTGCCAGGCAATCAGCTCATCGACTGGGGTGGCGCATTACGCTGGTATGCGAGCGACACACAAGGTGGCGACGAGGCGCGCAAGGTTGCATACTCTGCTGAAGGTACCGCGATGTGTTGGCGCGGCTCCGCTCCGCCAGGCGGCCGCTTCCATCCGCTGCAGCCGACAGTAGCAACGCTCACGCGGCGTTTGAAGGACAGATTCGACCCGCACGGAATCTTCAACCCCGGCAGGATGATCGCGGGACTCTGAGTCAGTGCCCGCGGAGGCCTGCGGTCCGGCACATTGCCACTGAAGCATGCGCGGTGCGGCCAGCCTCCGCCCACGGTACCGGGGTGGCACGCGCCGCCTCCCTACGCCCCCTGCAGCTCCGCCCGGTGCGCCTTCACCATGTCCGCCATGCTGGCGAAGCGAAAGTCATACTTCGGCGTTCCAACAGGCGGCACCGTCGCGCCCCAGCCCTCGAGCTGATGCCGTCGGTCGATCCAGGCACTGTTGAGCCCGGCCGCCTGCGCTGGCGCGTGGTCATGGAAGAGACTCTGCGCCGTATGCAGGATGTGGCGCTTCAACACTCCCAACTCCGCCACTTTGTTGATCACGTAAGCAAAGTTACGCGGGTCCGGCTTGTACGACCCGATATCCTGGGCGGTGCAAACGGCATCGAACGTCAC
>DAITMW010000015.1:0-1127 GCA_036834945.1 Steroidobacteraceae bacterium | reverse complement strand
GTACAGCCCGGTCTCCCAATCGATGAGCGTCCCATAGCAATCGAACGTCAGACACTTGAAATCCGTGAGTTTCATAGTGATCTCCGCTCAACCATGCCCATGACGGTGGTGAATATCCGGAAAGTGCGCATGACGGTGCCGCAGAAACCCATGTGCGTGCGAATGGGCATGAGGCTCCGTTCCGTCCCAATCGAAAGCGTGCTCATGCTGATGGTGTTCGTCGTGCGTATGGGCATGCGAGTGCGACATCGGCTTATGAACGTGCTCGTGCACGTGATCTTCGCTAACGTGCAACCAAACACCCAGGCCCATACAGACGGCGGCAACCCAGAAGGCGCCCTCCGCCGGCTGGCCGTAAAGAAGCAAGGCCACCAGCGCACCGATGAACGGAGCCGTAGCGAAATAGGCACCCGTCCGTGCGCTCCCCAGTTGCCGCAGGCCAACGATGAACAGCACGAGACTCAACCCATACCCCATGAACCCTATCACCAGGGTGATCGCTACATGCGATACCTCTGGCAGCGAAGCGCCCAGCGCAAAAGCGAGCACGGTGTTGGTGACCCCGGCCACGAGCCCCTTGATGGCGGCGAGCACGCGAGCGTCGCTAGCGGAAATCTTGCGGGTGAGATTGTTGTCCACCGCCCAACAGAAGCACGCAGCAACAATCGCCAGGAGCGCAAGCAGACTCCCCTCGGGAGCCAACTGCGTCGGCCACACGAGGATCAAACCGCCAGCGAAGATCGCAATCAGTCCGAACACGACCCGGGAGCCGGCCGGCTCCTTGAAAACGACCCACGCCAGAACGGCCGTGAACACGACCTCGAGGTTCAATAGCAGCGAGGCGGAAGCAGCATCGGCGCGCGCCAGTCCGGTCATCAACAACGCGGGCGCGATAATCCCGCCGACCAGGGTCGACAGGGCGAGCCAGAGCCAATCGCGCCCCACCAGCCCCGTCGCGGACCAACCTCCATCCTGAATCCAACGCAGCAGGCTGACTCCGCAGCCACTGCCGAGATACAGCAATCCCGCGATCAGCAGCGGCTGTGTTCCCGGGAGAAGTTGTTTCGCGAGAGGAGTAGTGATGCCAAACAACACGGCGGAAGCAAGGGCGCACACTACGCCGGAAT
>DAITMW010000014.1:0-54094 GCA_036834945.1 Steroidobacteraceae bacterium | reverse complement strand
CCCGTGTCATGATGAGATGGCCGCTGTTGATGTATTGCCGGCTTCCCTGGGTCGCCGGATAGAACCAGTGCCGCTCGATGAAGGTCGGCGACCGGGGAATCGTAACCGTCGAGCCGGTCAAGAGCCTCGGGCAGGTTCGCAGTTGCGCCAGGACGCGGGGCATCTCCCGCTGCCAGGCCTGCGTCAGGCGGACGTCTGCGTCCAGAAAAACCAGTACTTCGCCGCTGGCGGCGGCAACTCCGGTGTTGCGTGCCTGGCCGACTGTGCCCACGGACCGCAGAGCGCGTACGCCGGGCAGCGATTCGGCGACGGTGAACGTCGTGTCCGTCGAGCCATTATCGACAATCAACAGCTCCCACGGGACCCCCGGGGGGGCGAACTCCCGGATATTGGCCACGGCCTCGGGAATGAAAGCCGCCTCATTCCGGGCCGGGATGATGAACGAGATGCTCACTCACGCCCGCTGCAGGACATGGTCGAACACTTGCAGGAGCGCCGCGACCGTGCCCTCGAGCGAGTAGTTCTTGTTGACTTCGGCGGCGGCGGCCGCTCCGAGCGAGGCGCGCGTCGCGGCCCGGGCCGCCAGGTATTCCAACTGGTCGGCGAGGTCGGCGGCGTTACCGGTCTTGAACAACAATCCCGTGACCTCGTGGGTCACGGTCTGCGAAGTCGTCGGGTCGTCGGACACGATCACCGGCAGCCCGGCGCACATGAACTCCAGGATCGATAGCGACAGCCCTTCGCCTTGCGAGGGGTGTACGGCAATGTCCGCCGCCTTCAGGATGGCAGGCACGTCCGAACGCATGCCCAGCAGGAAGCACTGCTTTTCCAGGCCGAAAGCCTTGATCTGGCTCGCGAGCGCCTCCCGCTCCGGCCCGTCGCCGCAGTGCGCGAAAAAGAGCTGTGTCAGTTTCTTTCCGTTGACCAGCCTGTCGGCGGCTTCGACGATGGTATGGATGCTCTTGTAGCGGGTGAGCCTGCCGGAGGAGATCACGAGGACCGCCCCCGGGGGCAACCCGAGCTCGGCGCGGATATTCCCCGGCTGCGCCTCGTTGATCCTGGCGCAGTCGACCCCGTTGCGCGCGAGATGACACTTGGCACGCGGTAGACAGGCCGCCTCGATCAGGCGGCGCAGAATCTGATCCGATACGGCGACATAGGCATCGGCGGTGATGGCGGGAATGGCGGCGATGGCCTGTTTGAACAGGCGCTTGGCGGTGCCCGGGACACTTCTGACACCGGGTGTGTGATCGTGCAGGATGATCTGCCTGGCGCCGGCGCGGCGCAGCAGCAGATAGCGCCAGCTCACGTAGCTGCGATCCGTCAGGTAGACGCAGCCGATGTCGTGCTTTTCGAGGAAGGCGCGCAGTTCCGACACGTTGGGAGTGGCGAAATCGAACTCCACGACCTCGATGTTCGCCGCCGCCAGCCGCGGCGGAATGCCGTTCACTTTCGGATAGCACACCATGACGCGGCACTGGTCGCGGAACTTGCGGGCGATGGCCACCCAGAAGGTTTCCATGAGCCACCAGGCATAACCGGTGTCCGAGCTCCAGTTGCCGACCAGGAGAATGTTTTTCATGGTTTTGACGCGCACCTAGTCGTGCAGGACGCCGATCAGGCCCCGGGCGAAGTTCTCCATTCCGAACTCGCGCAGCGCACGGCGTTTGGCATTACGTTCGATTCGCGTCCGGCGCTCGTCGTCGTTCACCAGGGACGTGATGGCTTCGCGCAACTCCTCCACCGAGCGAGGCTTGACATAGACGATCTCCTCGTCGTGTGTCATGTATTCCTCGAGAACCGGCGTGTAGGTCGAGATCACCGCTTTTTCCAACAGCGCTCCCTCCAGCACCGCGCGGATACCGGACGGATAGAGCAGGGACTGCGTCAACGGTACCACCACGACGGTGGCATTCGCGTAGAGCTCGAAGAGCTCCGCGTAGGACACGCGCTCCTTGATGTCGATGAACGGCTCGGAGCTCGCGCCTTGCGGCAGCAGGTAGGGCAGGGTTACGAGCTTCAGTCTCAGGCCGGTGCCGCGTAGGGCTTCCACGAGAGTCGTGAAGTCCCGGCCCAGATCTCGGCCGACAGACAAGACATACCGCTCGGTGTCGGGCCGCGGCGGCACGGGCTTGTAAAACCCAACATCCACCGTGTAGGGCAGGAAGGTGAACGGTGCCCGGGTGGCGGCCAGATCCTTTCTCCAGAGGTCGATCTGTCGCCGCGAGTAGGCGATCACCTGGTCCGCGCTCACCAGGTTCAGCTTCGTGACCGCGCGGCGCCAGGAGCGGCGGGGCAGGCTGAACATGGAGTCGAGATAGATGACGCGCTTGCCCAGCAGCTTGGCTATGAGCGTGGTGAAGAGAGCGAAGTCATCTTTGACGATGAGTACGTCGTGCCGCGCTATCTCGCGCAAAGTACGCCAGTCGAGCAGGAAGATGCCGAAGCGGCGTAGCCGGGTGCGCAGCTTGCCGAACAATCCCTGGAAACGGGCGTCACAGATGTCGACCTGGTAGCCGTTCTTGCGCAGCTCGATCACGCCGTACATGCGCTCAGTCGGGGCCGCGCCAGATTGGACCTCGGCAAGTCCCGCCGCCGCAGGGTGCGGAAACAGGTAGAGGATGGAGGGGAGCTGGGTTGCGCTCATGGCAGCGGCGGTCCCTTCGCCGTGGCGGCAATCGGTGGCAGCAGTCGCAACAAGATCGATCGGACCGGGCCGGGCGCGATTTCCAGAGCGTGCCTGCGGATGTTGTCGTCACGCAGGAGTTGATAACAAATGACTGCCGCCGCCACGGTCCAGGCGACCGCGCGAACCGCCACATCCGCGACAAACCCCGCGTCGCGGGCGGCGAAATTACCGAACACGTAGGCCACCGCCGCGACACCCCAGGCGAAAAACAGGAAGCTGATGGACAGCCCCATGTCGTAGCGGCGTTGGCCCTGGCGGTATTGAATGAGCAATTGCAATCCCTGGGCGCCCGCAGAGGCGAGCGCCGCCCCGACGTGTCCGAGAGCCGGGATCAAGGCCACGTACAGCACGGAGACGACAATCGCCGTCAGATAGCTGTAGGCGCTCAGCAGCTTGGTCGTCTCACTGACCAGGAAGCTGAAGGCCACGAATTGCGCGAGGCACGAGAAGATGGCACTCATGACCAGGAAGGGCACGGCGTTGGAGGCGGGATAGAAAGAGGGCTGCGACATGATATGGATGGTGGGGGGAGCGAACAGGGCGATCCCCAGGCCCCCCAGGAACAGCACGCCGCAGATGATGCAGAACACGATGTTGAACGCCGCGCGCTTGTTCGCCTGGTAGTACTTGAAGCTCTCCACCACCCAGTACTGCGCGAACGGCGCCCAGATGAGCATGGTCAGGATGCCGCTGAAGCGCTCCGCCAGCGAGTACAGGCCGACGTTGTCCATCGTGCCGAAAATGCGCATGTAGTAGCGGTTGGACGAGCCGATGTACAAGCCCGCCAGGCCGCCGAACCACAGCGGCCAGGAGAAGGCCAACATGCGCTTGGCGAGGGGATGGTCGTAACGGATGCCGCTCTTCGCCACCACGTAGATGAGCAGGACCAGGCCCATGAAGAGGGAGGAGAGCATGGTGCTCAAGGCCACCCCCATGACTCCCTGATTCAGCCCGACAATGAACCAGACATTGAGCGACAGTTGTACGGCCAGCTTCGACAGGCTCATGCCCATGAAGAGCCACGGGCGCTGCTGCAAGCGGATGTAATCGAGCCCGTGGGTCTCCAGCGACTGCGTCAACACCATGAACGAGAAATAGGCGACGATGGTCGTGTACTGGGTCGTGCCGAAAATCAACTCGGAGAGCGGTACACGCACGGCGAACACCACAGTCGAGCTCGCGAGGCCGATGGCGGCCATGAAGAGGAGCGCGGTGGAGATCAGGGTGTTGCGGCCTGATTCGCTCGTGTCCTCGGCCCACATCTTCGGCAACGCATAGCCGAGGCGCGCGGCGAAGAGGAGCTCGAACAACGTCAGCATGAACAGCATCAGGCTGATCACACCGTAGTCGGCCGGGCTCAGGTACCGCGTGTACAGCGGCAGCATGATGAACCCGACCAGGTTCTTCAGGATGCTCCCCAACGCGTAGATCGAGGAGTGTCTGAGTAAGCGCTTTGTACCGGAAACCGCGGGCTCAGCCATGGAGCTCTCGCGTCAGGTCGGGATGGACGAGAGCCTTGTACAGGTTCTGCAGTGCGCGCCGGTTGTGGACCGCCGTGAACCGTTCCGGAAGCGACGTCTCGGGCGGTACGGTTCGCTCCACCATCTCGCGAAGTCCCGCGGCGTAGCCCGCGGGAGTGTGTTTCTCCACCAGTAGTCCGAGAGGACTGCTCCGCAACACATCGACCATGCCTCCGGTGGCATGAGCGACGATCGGCGTACCAACGGACAAAGCCTCCAGCAGCACCATCGGCAATCCTTCGTGATCGGAACAGATTACCAATGCATCGAGCGACGCCAGGCACGCGACGATGTCGTTGCGATGGCCATGGAAAGTGACTTTGTCCAACGCCAGTTCCTGTGCCCGGCTCACGAGGGGGCCGCGCAGTGGGCCGTCTCCTATGACATGCCAGCGCCAGTCACGTTCGGTGGCGCTCCTTGTCAGCAGGGCGGCGGTTTCCAGGAACAGGTCGACTCGCTTGACCTCGACGAGGCGTCCGACGATCCCGATATGAGTGGCTTGCGGCGCGCTGCCGCGGAAGTCGATGGGATGCACCTTCCTGCGTATCGCTTCCGGGTCGATGCCGTTCTCGATCAGAACGACGTGGTGCGTACCGAAATCGCGTTCCAGCTTCTGGCTGAGCTCGGCGGAGACGGCGATGACCCGCTGTTGCAGGTGCCGACCACACCATCGATCCACGTACCGTTGCATTTCCCTGAACATCCGGCGAACACCGCGGGACTTGTCTTCGTTGGCGCCGTGCACCGTTCGCACCGAGGGCACCTTGCCCGCAAGTCGGTTTGCCAGCGACCCGAGGATATTCTCCTTCGAGCGGTGCGTATGGACGACGTCGGGCCGCCACTCGCGCATGAGTTTACGCAAGGCCAACAGGATTGCGGCGCCACTGAGCCGTCGCTCATCGAGCACCGTGACGGCGATGCCACGGGCACGCAAACGTTGTGCAAGCTCCCCGTCGTTCATCAATGCGGCAGCAACGGTCACATCGGCCTCATGCAGAGCGACGAGCTGCGTGAAGGCTTGCGCCTCCGCGCCGGCCCACAGATCGCCGGAGATGACGTGAAGTACGCGCATGAGACGTGCACGGCTCAGGATACCGCCCTGGCGGGCCCGCTCGCGGGCTCCATCGGAACCCGGGACGGAGTCGTAACGAAACGCGACTTCAGCTTCAGCAGCGGCGCCTCGAAATAGTGGTAAGACAGCGCCGCCACGGCCACCGTCAGCACATAGACGGCTGACGTGAAGACCAGTTTCGCGCCGGCGCTCGTGGGCATGCCCAGCGTATAGACCAGGATGTTGATGACACCCGCGTGATAAAGGTAGATGCCGTACGAGATCTTGCCGCAAAACACGATGGGGCGGCTTTCCAGGAAGCGCATCGTCAGCGGCGGCCGCACCAGCAGCAGGTACCCCAGCGCCAGGCTCATCAACAGCGCGCTACAGCCATAACCCAACGCGTTGCCGAAGAAGCCGCTCCAGCGGTTCGCGAAGTACATGACGGTCAGCAGGCCGCCCAGGATCACCAGGGGCATCCCCGCAAGGCGTAACAGCCGTCCCAGCCGCTCTTTCCAGACATCGTGCGTGAGTGCGAAAGCCAGGAGCGCGCCGTACAAAATGACATCCATGCGTGTATCGGGCGCGAAATAAATGCGCCGCATGGCGAGCTCGCCTTCGGGGTAATGAAGCGTCAGCCAGATACGCCACACCGTGATCACCACCACGATCGCTACGGCCGTACGGGTGGCCACACCGACGCCCAGGGCGAGCAGCAGCGGCCAGAAGAGGTAGAACTGCTCCTCGAGTGCCAGGGACCAGGAATGCGAGACGGTGACGTCCTCGGTGTTGGCAATGGCGATGTAGGCGTTCGTCGTATAGGTGGCGGGCCACTGCACCGTGTGCAGGATCTGCTGCGCGGCCGGCAGCAACTCGTGTTTCCCGACGACGAGGATGCCCGCCGCCAGCAACAGGTAACAGGCGATCAGCAGGTAGTACGCGGGCCAGATGCGCAGCGCGCGGCGGATGTAGAAGTTCTTGAGGCTGATGGCGCCGGTCGAGCGCCGCTCGTTGAGCAGGATCGAGGTGATGAGAAAGCCGCTGATGACGAAGAACATGTCGACGCCCATCCAGCCACGGCCCGATACGAGGCCGAGAATGCCTTTCTTCTCGTAAGGCAGGTGATGCAGGATCACCCAGGCTACGCTCAAACATCTCAGGCCATCGAGGAAACGTACGTAGGGCATGGGCGTTTCAGCGCTGCGACGGCGTCCAGGTCACGATGCGTACGCCGCGCAGGAAATCCCACAGCGCCGCCGCGGTGGCGACATTAGCGACTAGGAAGTACAACGCGATCCGCAAAGGCATGACCTGCCGGGCGGCCGCCGAGAGCTGTGCGATGGCTGCCGCCGCATAACCCGCGAGCTGCACGACGAGCAGCCAGCGGTAGAGCGGGCTCTCACCGGCGAGCAACGCGCTCGTGACCAGCGCGAGCAACAGGCCTACGGGGACCAGCCAACGCAGGATCTTGTGACTCCAGACCTGCAGGGCAAACAGGCCGTAGCGGAACGGGTTCAGTGACTCGCGCAGCTCCCAGACCGCGGTCATGCCACGGATGATGGTGCGCTTCTTGCGGCCAAACTCCTGACTCTCGTCCTTGAGGTCCTGGTAAGACCCCTTCACGCGAGCGTCGCTGATGGCTTTGAGGCCTGCCTGGGCGCACAACAGGGCGGTTGTTATGTCGCTGGGCGTATCGATGCGCCAGCGCGCGCAAACCAACTTGCGCACCGCGAAGCAGGAGCCGCTCAGGCCGACCAGGCCGGCGGCGCGGCTCTCCAGGCGGCGCAGGGCCATCTCGTAACGGACGTAGGCGCCTTCGCCGCGCACCTCCCCTGTCGGGGAGAGCAACTCGTCCTCGCTCGACACGGCGCCGACCCCGGGGTCGAGAAAGTCTTCCACCAGGAGTTGTAGTGAGTTGGGTCTCAGGCGGGTGGCGGTATCGGTGAATACGAGGATCTCGCCGCGTGCCGCCTGGATCGCCAGCCACTGCGCGTGCTCCTTGCCCTTGTTCTCCGCAGAGCGCACCAGCCGCACCCCGCGATCCGCGAAACCGTTTACGATGGAATCGGTAGCGTCGCTGGACGCATCGGAGGCCACGAGAATCTCGAGCGACTCCGCCGGGTAGTCGAGCGCCAGCGTGTTGTGTAGCTTTTCCGCAATACGCTTCTGCTCGTTACGGGCCGTGATGATGACGGTGAGCAGAGGCGAGGCGTCCGGCCGACTCGTCGCGGGAGCCGGGCGCCGTTGCAGGAACCGTAACAGAACGGGATAGAGCAAATAGCTGTAAACAGCAATGAAGCCGCCCGTCCAGAACAGTATTTCGAGGGCCTGTTTCATTGCTCCCGCAGCGCTTCCCCGTTGAACATACAATTGTACCCGTAGCGCCTGGCGCCTGTGTGATGGTCCGCAAATTTACGGTAAGGGATGAAAACGATGTTGCCGCCTGTCAGAAGGCCGGTGCCACTGCGCGCCGCGGGGATGCGAAAACCCCTCGAACAGGCCTTCGACGGCTGGAACGTTCGCGTATGCGGCTCTGGTACCCAGGCGCTCGCCATGGCGCTCCTGGACGCCCGCGCCCGCCTGGCGGCCCCTGCGCCGGAGGTGATCTTACCGGCCTATGCCTGTCCCGACCTGGTGACGGCGAGCCTCTTCGCCGGTGTCCGTCCAAAACTGGTGGACACCGCGGCGGGCGGGCGCTGGGGTTATGACCTCGCGGCACTCGAGAAGGCTTTGTCGCCGAACTGTGTCGCAATCGTGGCCGTTAACCTGCTGGGCACCGGTGATCAGGCGTCCGAGTTGTCGGCCCTGGCCGCCGCACGCGCGATTCCCCTGATCCAGGATAGTGCCCAGCACCTGCCACAGCGGTTACCGGCGCCGTGGCTCGGGGATTACGTGGTGTTGAGCTTCGGGCGTGGAAAACCGCTCAATCTGTTGGGAGGCGGCGCGTTGTTGCATCGGCCGGACCGCGTGGCCGCAATGGCTTCACTGCAGAGCCAACCCATGCGCTCCTCACGACTGGAAGTCCTCAAGGGCGCGGCATTCAATTTGGCCACGCATCCTATGGCTTACGGCCTGGCACGGCGACTCATGGGGTCCTCGGTGGGGGGAACGTACTATAAGCCGCTCAGCGGCCTGGTCATGGCGGACGCGGCCAAGGTAACCGCCGTGGAGCATGCGCTCGCCGGCTATGCGATCGATCCCGGTTACGACGCTGAAGTATGGTCGGCGGTGTGTGCGACCTGGGCCTCCGGGGGACTGGAGGTGCTGTCTTGCGCGACTCAAAACATCCCGGACTCCGTGCGTTTGCGCCTCGGGATGATGGCACCCGATGTCCAAACCCGTGACGCAATCGTCGCGGGGCTCGATGCCAGGGGACTCGGCGCCACGGCAATGTACGGCACTACCCTGGACAAACTCGCCGGAATACCACCGGAGGTGGCGCGCCAGGGCCCATTTCCGAATGCGACCGACCTCGCGCAAAGGCTCTTCACGCTGCCGACCCATTCCAGGGTCGGTGCGGCGGCGCTACGCCAGACGCAGGCTCTCGTCGACGGGTTGCTTCGGCATTAGTCTGCGTTTGAGCTCGAGGAACCGCCGCTCGAACAACTCGTAGGACAGGGCGGCCAGCAGGAACGTGATCCCCATCATGACGACGGTGTAGGCGATGGCTTGCCAGGCGTTCGGCTGGGGCACGAGCCGTAACATGAGTGGCCCGCCGATGAACACGTGCAACGGCAGATGAAAGATGTACATGCCATAGCTGTAACGGCCCACCAGCCGTAAAGGAGTGCACGACAGTGCCTGCATCAGCATCTGGATGGCCCCAGTCGCCGGTAACGCGGCCAGGAGGATGAAGAGGGCGAATGTGAGCGACAGCAGCGTGTAACCGATGGTCTGTGTACTGACGTCATACAAACCAAAGCCACGCGTAATCACCACCGTGACGAGCAATGTGACCACGCAAGCCATGGCCACTGTGTTGACTCTTTGCCGGAGTCGCTCGAGTACCGCGGGAATGCGAACCGCCGCAGCCGCTGCCGCGCCGAGGGCGAGCGCATCCATCCGGCAGATGGTGAACATGTAGAGTGCGTCGTGCGGGAAGTGCTCGATGGCAAACACTATGCGCACGCCTAGCGCCAGTGCGGAAACGGCCATTGCGGCCCAGAGCAACGCCGCGGGCCTACAGAAGAGCACCACGAATGGCCACAACAGGTAGAACTGCTCCTCCACCGCCAGCGACCAGAAGTGCGTGAAACCGGCGACCCCGTCATTGTACGGTTGCGTCCAGTTGGTCAGGAAAGTCCACAGCCAGATCTGGTGAGATTCGGTGGCCCGCAGTGCCTGGGGCAGGCTCACCGCGACCGGCGCGACCAGGAAGGTGAGGCACAGCACCGCGAAGTACAGCGGCAGAATGCGCAGCGCGCGCCGGCCGAAGAACGCCGCGAAGTAGTTGCTGGCGCCGCGGGTATCGAGCAGGTTGCCGCTGATCAGAAATCCGGACAGCACGAAAAACAACTGCACGCCGATCCACCCGGCGTTGCTCAGCAGGACGGCGGGGATCGCAAGGTGCGGCACCGGCAGTTTGAGCAGGTCGATGTTGTGCGGCATGACGAGCAGGATCGCCAGAGCACGGATCCCGTCGAGCGGCTTGATGTACCGGCTGACTTCGGCGGAGTGATCGGGTTCGGGGCGCATCCTCACTAGACTAGCACGAGTGCGTCCGGCCCCGGCCGGGCTCAGACCGCGTGCAGCAATTCGGCGATGGCCGTTACGAGCTGCGCGCGGGTGTTGCGGTCGGTGAAGGTGTGATCCGCGGCGGCGATGGTTTGGATGCGGATCGCGCCCCGGTTCTCCAGGCGGCGCGCGGTGGAGCCCGCGAGTGTTTTGAGCAACTCGTGGCCGGGGTCCAGCTCGGCGAATATGAACTGGAGTTGGATCCCCGCGCGCGCCACGGAGTGCAACTCACTCGGAAGGTCATCCCGCAGAGGCATACCCAGGGCCCGGGCAACCACGCGCAAGGGCACAATCGCCCGGGACTGCATGCGGCGAGCGAGTACGCGGGACAGCTCCAACAGGTTGACCTCGCCACGCAGCAGCTTCAGCCACGAGTCGAGTCGGAAAGCGTTGGTCCGGTAGCGTTGGATGTCGTCGGCGATGCGGTGCTCGGTATATTCCGACTGCAGCGACATGCCGTCCTTCCAGAAGAAGGTGAGAGGATTGATGAGGATGGCGCCCGCCACCGGCAGGTTGGCGACCGCGGCTTTGAATGCGTTGTAGGCACCGGAGCACAGGCCTGCGACGTACACCTCCGTTACGTCACAATGCACGCGCAGATAGTCGAGGGCCAGCGCGACATCCTCCAGTGCATGCCGCGAGTAGACGACATTCTCCGGCGTATCCGGACGAGGCGGGCTGTCACCGATGCCGGCGATATCCATGCGCAGCACGGTGTAGCCGTACCGGGCGAGATGGCGCGCGAGGGCGACGTAGACGCGATTCGGACCTATGCGGTGTACCGCGCCGGCGTTCAGCAGCAGCACCGCTTTACGACTTTGCTGGCCTGCGGAGAAGGGGGCCGGCGAGCTCACGATGCCGAACAGAGGCGTCGGGCCGCCAAAACGCACTGCCTCCTCCCAGACGTCCGTCTCCGGCCCAGGACCGGTGATGGGGTCGGGTGTCTCATCGGGAAGCAGGGTGATTCCAGTGGGTGTGACCGCTGGGCTCGGCACGCGGATCTCCACCTGTCGCGACAGCTTCCCCAGCCAACGGCAGGTGGTCAGGATCATGTTGTCCGGGACGACCGTTTCGTGGCTGTCGAGCATCATCTCGGTGTAGCCATGCACGCTCTCACGGTCCACGTGTGCGCCCCGCTCGACCAGTTTCTGCGTCCAGGCGGTGTCACCGGGCATTTCGGCCCTGTCCAGGACCAACATACGGGGCGCCGGAAGGTGCTCGAGGCGATTCAGGTCGAGCTGCGTCAGGCTGGCCTGAGTCTCACCGGACAACACGAAGCCCGCGGCTTCGAGACTCGCATCGCCCGTCGCCCGTTCCACGCTGCGCTTGGCATCTATCGCCCGGCTCAGCAACTTCAGTTCGCGTACGTACGCCTTGCCACTCACGACGGGCGCGATGGCAATCACGGCTTCCATGTCATCGCGCGCGGCCGCGGCAGTAACAGCCAAGGTCGCGCCTAGTCGGATCCCAAGCAGGCACAGACGCTGAACACCGGCTGTGCGTTTGAGCTCCTCCGCGGCCGCGTGAATGCTGTCGAGCCAGGCCGTCACGCGCTCGGGCTCCTGATCGTGGCCCGCCGAATCACCCGTGCCGTCGTAGTCGAACCGCAGCACCGGGAAGCCGGCCCGGCAGGCTTCTTCGGCGAAATGTCGGATGCTCCGGTAAGCGCAAACACCTTCATTACCGAACGGGTTGCAGATCACCAACCCGACGGGAGCGCAGTGAGTCTCGGGGCTGTGCAACCAGCCAAACAGGGGACGCTCGGGCGGACCGAAGTAGAGCGGGCGGCTTGCGTCGGTCTCCCGTCGAGTCAGGGTTTCCGGAGCCGGTGAGAGGAGCGCCTGGCTGGCCTGTGCGGACGGGGAATTCTTAGATTGCACAGCCAGCGGGAGTCGTGGATTGACGCGCCATGTCCATACGACATTGTACCTGTTTTGGACTGCGGCGGATGTGACCCTTTCGACAACCCGGACGTTTGGCGCTATGGCCGGGCGGGGCTAGCGGAATGCGCGCTCCGCAGCATCCATGCCGCTCTGCCAGGCATCGGCCATGGTGTCGAACAGCGATGCGCCGTCGAAAGGCTTGCGGCTGTTGGTGGCGCGCGCACCTTTCAGGATGAAAGTTTTATTGGCCGTTGAAAGCTGTTCGAAAGCTACGGTGGCCGGCTCGAGGCCGGCGCAGCCCTGGGTGGCGAGCCACTTCAGGTTGAGGGCCGCGAGCTCGAAGGCGGCGCCGAGTTGGCGGATCGTGCCGAATGCCCAGGCGTGATAGAAGCCCAGCCCTTTGTCCTGGATCGTCGGCAGGTCGCGCTCGAAGCGCTCCTGAAAACGGCGCACCGGGTTGCCCGAGGGCCGGCGGGCAAGGTGCCGCCGCCACAGCTCGCGCGACAGTGTTGCGAGCTCCGCCGCGGGACGTTGGATCACGCGGTCGACGCGCACGAGCTCGGCGAAAAGCGGCATAAAAGTCGGGTCGTGCGGCTGGTCGAGACGGAAAGTGCGCGCGAAGTCCTCGCCCTCGAGCCGGTAGTAGCCGGCATTGTGCCAATACCCGAGGGTGCGCTTTTCCAGGTCGATCTCATTCAACACGATGGTCGACTTGGTGTGCTGGCGCCGGTAGTCCGTGCCCGAGGTGTCAGGCATCCAGAAGGCGTCTGCCTCGGTGGAGATCAATTTCCCGGCGGCCAGGTGCTCGAGGGCATGCTCCAGAAGAGGGCGCCATACGTTGAGCTCCTGCACGTCGATGCCGTAGAGATCACGCAGCTCGGAGTGCGGGGGCTTGAAAAAGGTCCACTGGTCGCCTTCGAAGTCGATGGCGGCCACGAACGGCACCATGGCGCGCGGCTCCAGGCCGAGGGCGTGGATGACCTCGATCCAGATGTCGACGTAGCAGTTCTTTTCGACCCAGACGCAGCTTTCCGCATGCAGAACGCTACGCGCGTAGGTCGCGGGATCGAGCCCTTTGAGGACTACGGCCACAGTTTTTGCCGTGCTTCCGCGGGCCACTTCTCAGGCTCGAAGCCGTGAGTCTTGAACAGCGCCATGACGATGCGCTCGAGACCGAAGCCCAGGCAAGCGGTGTTGGCAACATTGCCATCCTGCGTGCGGATGTCGAAAGTGTGGCCGAAGTGCTCCTGGTGGAAGTTGAAGGAGCACACGGCGGTGGGGTCTTCCGCCGAAATCACCGGTACCAGCACTTCGAACTTGAGTTTCTGCTCCTTCTGGCCGGCGGCGAGAATCTTGCCGCCACGCCCGAAGAACGGGTCGGAGGCGACGTCGGACTTCGCCGGCAGGCCGAGCGAGGTCAACAGGTCGACACCGCGTTTCAGCCACATGTCACGCCATTCGACCACCTCGTCGGGTGTGCCGACGCGGACGAACTCGCGGACGCGGAAGGATTGCATGCGGGTGGGTTCTGGCGAGGGCTCGTGCCGGAAGACCCAGTTCAACATCGTCACCAGGCGCCCGCCCTTGGGCACGGTGCCGGCGAAGCTCGGATAGACGGGATAACAGGCGGCCGGGTTCATCACCACGTCGGTCATGCCCAACATCTCGCCGTACGGCTTGCCTTCGTGGACGCGCTCGGAGAGCTGGCGCGCCTGCAGCTCCTTGCCGAAGAAGCTGTAGACCGCGCCGCACAGGTGCGGGAAGGAGTCCAGGTAGTTGACCTTCTCCAACACCTGGCGATTGATGACCGGCGGGAAGGTGTAGACCTCCGCGTTGTCGTTTTTCGACAGCTGGGAGACGAGGTTGTTGAACCGCTCCAGGACATCCTCGAACACCGCGCCGCGGCCGAACGCACCCTGCACCCCAACGGGGATGATCAGCCGGTGCTTGACCAGGCCGGCGTAGAACTCGTCCCGATCGTACTGGGTGGTCATGTCAATTGTCCTTGAACACGAGCAGCATCGAGGCGCTCTTGGAGGCGATGCGGTCGTTGGAGATCATGAGTGCCCCGGACAGGCTGTCGCGATAGTGGCGCCCGAGGCTGAACTTCGAGTCGTTCTTGTAGCCGAGAATGCCGGTGATCTGCAGCGACTTGTGGACGATCTGGGGCGTGGTCTCGGAGGCGTTGATCTTGAGGTTGTTCATCTTCAGCGCCCAGCCGATGGACAACAGGTCCTGCCGCCCCGTGGGCCGGGCTTCGATCTCGTCGAACTCCGTCGCCAGCGCCAGCCAGTTGTGACGCGCCGCTTGCAGTTGGGTCGATACTTCGGCGAGGCGCGTCGCGGTCGGCGGTACGGTGCCGGGGTTCTTACGCGCGGCACCGCGCACGAACTCGGCGGCACGCGCCACTGCGTCGGCGCCGATACCCCACCAAAGCGAGGCCCAGAGAATGTGCGAGTAGGGCACCATCGTCTGCGCCGAGGAGTCGGCGAACGACCCCGGAATGATCTGTGCCTCAGGTCCCGAGGACTCGAGTTTGAAGCCCGGGCTGCACGTGCCGCGCATGCCCAGCGTGTCCCATGAGGTCGTCTGGGTGAGTTTGTAATCACCCTTGCGCACGAGCACCAGCACCTGGTCGCTGCTGGCCGCGTCAGGCGCGCGGCGGCAAGTCACCAGGATGCCGTCCGCATGCTCGCAGTAGGAGCCCGTGGTGGCGTCCTTGTCGAGCTTGAAGCGGCCGTCGGTGCGCTCCACGGCACAAATGCTGGTGCGGGTCTCGCCGAACGTGCCGTTCTCCGAAGTCATGGAGGCGAGCACGTATTGATGCTCGACCAGCTCCTGGAGGTATTTGCGGAAGAATTCGGACGACAGGCCGTGGCGGGCGATGCAGGCCACCTGGATGTAGTGCATGGCCAACACCATGGCGCTCGAGCCGCATCCCTGTGCCAGAGTGGAGCACAGGGCGGCCAGCTCGCGCATCCCGTAGCCCGCGCCACCCAACTCGCGCGGTATGGGCGCGGAGAGCAGTTTGGCTTTCTGCAGGGCCTGGATGGTCTCGCGGGGGAAACGCGCCTTGGCGTCGACATCGGCGGCATTGGCTGCGGCGACATCGTGTGCGATTGCCTTGAGCGCGGCCAGATGAGCGCTGAATTCAGGGGTATGGCTGGTCATAAAGGACGCGGTACGGTTGACGGAGTTGGAATCTGTTCTGTGACGCCGCTCTCATTCCCGGTCACGGGGCGCGCGACGAGCTTTCAGAGCACTTTCATTCTAGCAGGGCCCGGAGGAACTTCCGCAAACCCCGCCACACAACGAGAGGGATCTCGTGGCCGCCGTCGAAGGGCACCCAGAACACCCGCGCGCCGGCTTCCAACACGAGGTCACGCAGGCACTCACCGGCCGTGAAGGCCAGGTCCTGATCGGCTGTGCCGTGGCTGATGAATACGGGCAGGCCTCGCAGCCGGTTGCGATGAGGCTGCCACTCGCGGGTGGCGATACGCGAGGCGGATAACAGCATGAGGGCATCAGGTGACCGGGTTCCGCGCAACACCCAATCCAGTGAAAGCATTCCCCCCTGGGAGAACCCTCCCACGACGAGACGCCGGGGCTGAAATTCCGAGCTGACCGCGTCGAGAAATGTCTGGAGTTGTTGGCGTGCGGCGGCGAGCCCGCGCGGGTAATCATCCGCCAGGTCACGAGGTCCCAACGACAGCGCCGCCTCGCGTGATTCGAGGTCGACCGACCACCATGCATGACCTCCGAGCGGGCTGACCACAGGTCCCTGGGGTAGGAGGAAGAGCGCGGGTATGCCGATCGAATGCGTGAACGGTGTGAGATCCGCGGGACGCATCGAATAGCCGTGGAGCAACACCAATGCGAGAGGCGCCGATGGCTCTCCCACCACAGTGGTCTGAAGGCCGCCGATATCGACGACCCTCTCGCGGCCGGCGGAGGTCATTCGTGGAGCTCGATCTTTGCCGGAGTGTGGGCGTTCAGTGCATGTACACGGCCACGGAAGGGTTTCTCCGGCTCGTGCGCAGAGCGTCGCAGCGAGATGGTTCGTTCACCGCCCGGTGCCAGATGGAAATAGGCATCGTCCGCCGTGAAGCCGTCAACCTCGATCCAGACGGACTGCGCGAAGCGGCGGGTCGCGAGCTTCACATGGAAGACGGACTTGTCGTCCGCGGCTGGTGTGGCCGTCGCTTTCAGGCCGATGTCGAGCTCACGCGTCGCCGGCAGGCCCTGCACGAAATGAAAGGCCTGCGCCAGGGCTGTTTGATTCGCGTCGGTGAGGGTGGCCACGACCAGGTCGTGGGGTGGCGGTCCGAAACGGTAGGCGTAGGAGAGATCGAGAAAACCGTCAAAGAGGGATGCCGCCGCGATTTCAGCGGTTTCACGCGCCGCGAGTGTCAGGGAACGGCTCGCACTCCCCACATTGACCTCGCCGGCCCGATACAACCGCAGCTCCACGGCCGCCACCAGCGGCATCCCATATTCGTTCGTGACGTGCAGGAAGAGGCCGTTGCCGCCTTCATCACTGATGGAGAGTGAGATGGGTTGCAAGGCGCGACGCAGGGAGTAGTAGGCCGCCTTGGGTGTGCCCAACGCGTCCACGACACCCCATCCCGCACCACACCACAGATCGCGGTAAAACCAGATCAGGGCGCCTCGGCAGGTGGAGCGCTTGCGGCGCCATTCGGCGAGCGTCCGTTCCATCACTTCCCCGGTCACGACCCGACCGAGCGCAACATATCGGTCGTGGTCGGCGTAGCGCAGCTCCAGGGGATTCAATCCGAAGAGACGTGTGAGATAGGCATCGCGTACGTCGTCGAAGTCCCACCCGGCACCCAGGTCGCGAGGTGTTCGCGCCTTCCAGGCGGGATGATGGCAACGTATCGAGGGGCCGCCGGGCATCCGGCCCAGTGTCCGGTCCTCGGGAATGTTGGCGAAGGCCAGGCACTCCGACGCAAAGCGGATCTCCGCGCGACGTGCATCTTCCAGCGGGCGCAGGTAGGCACCCACTCCGTAGTAGGAGGTCGTGCCAGTGCTGCCTTCGTGGGGAAAGGCGCCCCCGTGGGCGCTCGAGGGCCAATAGGGCACATCCGGACAGTGCTGGCCGGCAAGTTGCGACAGTGTCTCGGAGAATAGCGGTTGCGACCAACCCTCGCGCGGCGCTCCCCACATGGCCGCCTGCTGCTCGCCTTCGCTGTTGCCGCACAGCAGCGCCAGGCAGGGCCGGCCTATCAGGCGGTCGAGTTGTTGGCGAGCTTCGGCAGCGACCGAGGCACTGAAGGCGGCATCGCCTTCCGGATAGCTCATGTTGGCAAACATGAAGTCCTGCCAGAGCAGGATGCCGTTGGCGTCGCACGCGTCGAGAAAAGCGTCGCTCTCGTAGACCATCGTGCCACCCACCCGCAGCATGTTCATGCCGGCGGCACGCACCTGTCTGATCACATCGCTCACCGTGGGTGTGTCGAGGCTGACAGGGTCGGGCGGAGTCCAGCAGGCTCCACGGCAGAAGACGGGCACGCCATTGACGTGCACGGCGAAATCACCGCCCGTCGTGTCGAGAGTGAGGGTGCGAAAGCCGACGCGGCCCAGATCGACATCGATTTCCGTGTTCGAGTCTTCCAGGCTGATCCCGAGCCGGGCATCGTAGAGCGCGGGCTCACCGTGCGTGTGTGGCCACCAGAGCGCGACGTCAGGAATTTCGAGCCTTCCGCGGTAGGAGGAGCTATCGAGCTCCCGTCGCAGTGCAATGGAATGGCGGCGCTCGGTGCCGCGCGAGACAACCAGAGCGACGGTGGTGGGTAGCTCGGTACCGAGGGATTCGATTCCGACCTCCACCTCGATCCAACCTTTCGTCCCCTCGACGCCGGTGCGAAGGTGGAGTCCGATCAGCCGGACCCGTGTACGCGTTTCCAACCATACGGGACGCCACGGGCCGACGGCAGCGGCCGGCGGCGACCAGCCGGGAGTGCGACCTAACAGGGTGGTGCGGAACCAGCGCAGTTGTTGGTTCTCGACCATGGGCGCGCGCCATTTGGGGCGCGGACGTTTGGCCTCGAGCAGCCGGTCGAGCGCGCGGAAGCGGATTACGAGCTCGTTTTCAGAGCGCAGCGTCGCATCCATGACCCGCTCGTGGACAAGAAACATGTTGTCGCTGCTCAACAGCGGGGTGCCGTTCAGCCAGACATCGGCGACTGTAGCGAGCCCGTCGAATCCGAGGACGAGCTCTTCGTGAGGCTTACGGGGCGGAGCTGTGAATCGCAGCCGATACCACCAATCCTCGGCATCGAAGCGCCGTGGTGGTGCATCCAGACTCCACGCATTCGCTGCGCGCAGGCACGACGCCGAAGTGGAAGGTGCGTGCGCGGGTAGCCAGGACAACGCGGCTCCTGACAGCTCCTCAGGTCCGGAGAGGGCATCGGGCGGCGACGAGCAAAGCTCCCAACCCGCCGTCAGCAGCTGACGCCGGTGACCGGCGATGCTCTTGACGCGGGGTGGCATCGAGCGGACGGGTCAGGCGGCCTGCAGCTCGCCGATCGCGGCGTTGATGGCGGCGATGCTCTCGAACACGCTGCGCTTGAGCATGTGATCGGGAAACTCGATGTCGAACTCCCCTTCGAGGGCCAGCATCACGTTCACACTGGCATGGGAGGTCATGCCGGCCTCGTACAGGTCGGATTCCGCTCCCAGTGCATCGACATCTTTGCTGAGGCGGCCGTGTTCCTTGAGGATGCGGCGGATGGTCTGCGTGGCGTCTGTGGTGCTCATAGTCTCGTTATTGTATCGAAAAGGGACCCGGCCTCATGTGAACTACTGCGAACGCCGGAAAATGAAACAATCCGTGAAGCGCTCCATGCCGATCCGGGGGTAGTAGTCCACCGCCGCCGGCGCGGACAGCAATATGAGGGTGACCTGGGGGCCTACCGTGTCACGGGCCAGGTACACCAGTTCGCGGCCGATCCCGGAGCGTTGGTGGTCGGCGGCCACCGCGAGGTCGGCCAGGTAGGCGCTATGGGCGTAGTCGGTCCAACAGGTGGCAATTCCCACCAACAGCTCGCCGTGCCAGGCGGTGAGGACGAGGTTGTAGGCTCGCAGCATGCGCTCGAGCCGCGTTGCGTCATTGACCGGTCGGCGTGCGGCGAGTCCCGAGCGCTCGAGGATGTTCTTGAAGTCCGCGACGGCGACCTGGCGGTCGGTGCGGTATTCAATGCTGGAGGAGGGCGGCATTGGTGGCAATTGCGGTCGGTGCGATATTCAATGGTGACGAGGGGATTTCCGGGCTCGTCATTCCGGAAAGTGCGGCCGCTGCAGCGGCGGTGGGCCCGGGTCGGTTTCGCGGATGATGCCGCGCAGGGCTCTCTTGAGAAGTTGGGTCTCACCGTAGCCGAGACTGCGTTCGGCGTCGGACTCGGCGGCCTTCGCGACCGCGACGAGCTCGAGCACAACACGCTTTCCCGTGTCCGTCAGCGTCACCCGTGCATGCGGATCGTAGCTCCCCTGCAGTCGCGCGAATCCTCCAGCGGTCAGGCTCGCCATCAGCTCATAGGTCACCCGCCGGCCCGTGTACCACAGCAGCCGGTCGAGATCGGCGATGGTGCGGTTGTCGGAAATGCCTAGAATACTCAGCACGAACCACTGGTCCTCGCTCAGGCCGTGGCGCTCGAGGTCGCGTCGCAGGCTCAGGAAGAGCTGGAAGTGGGCGCGCTCCAGCAGATAAATGAGGAAGTCCTGGCTGAAGCTGCTGTCCGGCTCCGCGTCCTCGCGGCTCGGGGATGCGCTCGCCGCGGGCTTCTCGACAGCGACCGCATAGCGGCCGCTATGAAAGACCAGTGGCGGGCGGTCGAAGTGCTCGAACTCCTGCACCTCGCCGACGAAGATGACGTGGTCGCCGCCTTCGTAGTTGAATGCGGTCTTGCATTGGAACAACGCCGAGCAGCCCGGGAGCAGGGGAATGCCGCCCGCACCGCGAGTGACCGCGAGGCCCGCGAATTTATCTGCTCCGCGGGTGGCAAAAGTAACAGACAGGTCTTCCTGCGTTGCGGCCAGCACGTGCACCGCGAAATAGCCGCTCTCGAGGAAGGCCGGAAGACTCAGCGATTTGCGCGCCAGGCTCCACAGCACCATCGGTGGATCCAGCGAGACGGAGTTGAAGCTGTTCGCGGTGAGCCCGATATCCTCGCCGCTGGAGCCGCGCGTCGTGACGATCGTCACACCAGTGGCGAAGCTCCCCAGGGCAGCGCGAAACTGGCGGGTGCGTGCTTGAAATTCGGGGGAGCTCATGTTCGGTGGTGTAAGGATATGACACTTTGCTGCAATTGTGAGTGCCTTCACAGCGGCATTCGGGAATTTCTTTACACCCTCCTGTAAAGTTCGCCCCGT
This sequence comes from Steroidobacteraceae bacterium, assembly GCA_036834945.1. Lineage (GTDB taxonomy): Bacteria > Pseudomonadota > Gammaproteobacteria > Steroidobacterales > Steroidobacteraceae > 13-2-20CM-66-19. The sequence continues at coordinate 33,829 of DAITMW010000014.1, read as the reverse complement.
TCATTAGCGGAAAGGTCTCATGCGCGTCCGGCTGTTTGGCCAGTATGTTCATGTCTCGATGGCGGTGCTGGCAGCCGTGGAAGCCCTGGTCTTCTATGGCTCGCTGGTGTTCGCCTACCGGGTCCGGTTCGGGACCTGGAGCCCGGTCGAGTCCGCCGGAAATCAAGGTACCTTGTGGATCTGCGCCGCGGTGTTCGGGATTATCAACCTGATCAGCGTGCTGGCCTTCGGTCTCTACAGCTCGCGGCAGCGCGCCAGGACAGGCGGTGTATTCGTCCGGCTCGTAGCGGCTCTCGCCGCGGCCGCGGTGGTGACCGCGGCAATGTTCTACACCGTTCCCGACTTGTGGTTCGGACGCGGCGTTCTGGCATTGGCTTCCATTTTTTCCCTGGTCGGCACGGGCATTGCGCGCGCCGTGTTCGGTCGCATGATGGACGAAAGTCTTTTCAAGCGTCGCGTGCTCGTTTACGGAGTTGGCCAGCGCACAGCGGCCATATCGAGCCTGCGACGCCGCTCCGATCGGCGCGGATTCGAGATCCTCGGCTTTGTGCAACCCGACGGTGAGACCATCTCTGTTCCACCGGAGCGAGTGCTGGATGCGTCGGCGGGCATCCTGGAGTTGTGCACACGCTTCGATGTGCACGAGGTCGTCGTGGCCATGGAAGACCGGCGCCGTGGTTTTCCGATTCTCGGCCTGCTCGAATGCCGCCTCGCCGGTGTCGAAGTCACGGAGTTATTGACGTTCCTCGAGCGTGAGACGGGCCGGGTACGCATCGATGTCCTGAATCCGAGTTGGATGATTTTCGGCGACGGCTTCCGCCGCGATCCCCTGCGGCTGTTCTCTTCGCGGGTGTTGGATCTCGTGACCAGTGCTCTGCTGGTCACCCTGTCCATGCCCCTGATGCTGCTCACCATGGTCGCGATCAAGCTCGAAGACGGCTGGCGCGCTCCGGTTTTCTATGGTCAGGCGCGCGTGGGGCTGGGCGGCCAGACCTTTACCGTGTTGAAGTTTCGCAGCATGCGTACGGATGCGGAGCGGGACGGCCAGGCGCAGTGGGCGCAGAAGTCCGATCCGCGCGTCACAAAAGTGGGGGCCGTGATCCGTAAGTTGCGCATCGACGAGCTGCCGCAGATCCTCAACGTCTTGACGGGCCACATGAGCTTCGTCGGTCCGCGCCCGGAGCGGCCGCAGTTCGTGGCCGAGCTCGCGCAGAAGATTCCTTATTACGTGCAGCGGCATTGCGTGAAGCCGGGTATCACCGGCTGGGCGCAGCTGTGCTATCCATATGGCTCCTCCGAGCAGGATGCGCTCGAGAAACTGCAGTACGACTTGTACTACATCAAAAACAATACCCTGCTGTTCGATCTCGCCATCCTGGTGCAAACCGCGGAGGTGGTATTCATGGGCAAGGGAGCGCGTTGACTGTTGCGTACGTCGTCTAATATCGAGAGCATGGAGAGCCGGATGAGTGGAGAGATTCAGCGCGTCAAGCTGCTGATCCTCGAGAACGATCGTGCCCTGCGGCGTGAGCTGGAGGCGATTTTTTCGGACCTGAACGTCACCTCGAGCGAAACCAGTGAGCAGGCGCTCGCGTTGGTGCGGCGCATCGAGCCGGATGTGGTGCTGTTCGATCTCGGCACCGCTCGTGATCCCGCTGTGGCCGCGCAGAGCCTGGATCTGCTACGGCAGATTCTCAATCTCGCACCCGACATCAAGATCATCGCGATGACCGAGCACGACGCGCGCGAGCTCGCGGTCGCGGCCGTGGGTCTCGGTGCGGCTGATTTCTATCACAAGCCCCTGGATGCCGGAGTGCTTTCCATCGTGGTGCGCCGCGCCTTCCGCATTCGCGAGCTGGAAGAGGAAAACTGGCGGTTGCGCGAGCAGACGGGCGCGATGGCGCTCGAGGGCATCATCGGCGTGAGCGATGCGATGCGCGCCTTGTGCCGCTCGATCGAGAAGGTGGCGCCGACGAATGCCACAGTGTTGTTGCTCGGTGATAGCGGCACCGGCAAGGAGCTGTTGGCGCGCGCAGTCCATCGCCTGTCGGGACGCTCTCATCAGCAGTTCGTCGCGATCAACTGCGCGGCGATCCCCGACACACTGTTGGAAAGCGAGTTGTTTGGTTACGAGAAGGGTGCCTTCACGGGCGCCGCCAAGCGCACCCCGGGAAAGTTGGAAGCGGCCGATGGCGGCACGATCTTCCTGGACGAGATCGGCGAGATGCCGGCCTCGTTGCAAGCCAAGATGTTGCGCGTGTTGCAGGAGCGGACCGTCGAGCGGATCGGCGGCCGCACGCCGATCCCGTTGGATCTGCGCATCGTGTGTGCCACGAACCGAAACCTGGAAGCGCTCATCGGCACCGGGGCGTTTCGCGAGGACCTGTTTTATCGCATCAGCGAGGTCACGGTCCGCGTGCCACCGCTGCGCGATCGCCAGGGTGACAGCCTGTTGCTCGCGCAGTTTCTCCTGCAGGAGATGTCGACGCGCTTCAACAAGCCGACCCGGGGCCTTGCTCCGGATGCCATCCGCGCCATCCAGGCGCACCGCTGGCCGGGCAATGTTCGCGAGCTGGAGAACCGTATCAAGGGAGCGGTGATCATGGCGGAGGGCGCCGTGGTGACTGCGAATGACCTGGGTTTGCAGGATCCGGGCGACGACCCGGAGTATTTGAACCTGCGGGTCGCCAGGCAGCGAGCCGAGGCGCAGGCGGTGCGCCAGTCGCTCGCGGTTGCCAAGGGCAATCTCTCGCGCGCGGCCGATCTGCTCGGTGTCACACGACCGACGCTCTACGATCTGCTCGAGAAGCACCGGATCGGGGCGGCACAGTTCGGCCGAAATGCCACGGCCGCGTCCGAGCCGGCAGTGGAACCGCAGGCTCCGGATCCGGCTGCGGATCCGGAGCCTCAGTCGAAATGATCAATCGACGCTGGTGGTGATTTCGCCCGACAGGGGGCTCTCCCGCCCCTGTGCGTTGTACGCCGTGATGGCGAAGTAATAGGTTCCGCTCTTGAGATTGTCGATCACGTAGCGGTTCAAGCCTGCGTTGCTGAGCGCGACGGTCTCGGTGTAGTCGCTCGAGCTGGTGCCGTAGTGGATCTTGTAGCCCGCCAGGTTGGTGATGGGCGAGCCGTCGCTGTTCTGGGTGGGTGCCTCCCAGACCAGTGAGACGCTCGTGGACGCGCTACCCGAGGGTCCGGCGGGCGGCGTCCAGCTAGAAAGACCGCCCGTCGTACCACCCGTCGAGCCTCCGCCCGTTTTTCCCGGTGCCGTATCCGTCACCGTGTTGGACCCAGTGGCCGTGCCGGCGGTCGATCCCGCCGCGCCCATACCATCATCTCCGCCGCAACCGGCGAGTGCGATCACCAGGCTGCTCATCAAGGACGCGACAACAACACGACCTGCTCCAAACCCCCGTTTGGCTGTGCTCATCAATCAAAACCCCTCGCAAAATGACTCCAATGCCGGCTAAGGCCAGGACGAAGTCACAAGCGGAGGTTGCACTGAAGAGCAGCTTGCTTGGATGAAGCTTAAGCGTAACTCACGAGGCGGTGCGAATCGCCCCGGCAACCCCGCTGTCATAGGCTTCGCGCCGTTAGACCGGAAGTTTTGCGCCCCCGCTTTTCAGCGGGTTTGCCTTTGGTGCCGTGTCACGCCCAGCGGGCATGACGCGACGGGATAGGTAATGCAGCTGGCGTGCCAGATTCTCTAACAGACTGATACTGTTGAAATTGACAGCTTGGCCACGAGCTCGGGGGACCGGGCTCGGGAAAGGTTCGTGTCGGCAAGCTACGACAACGCTATGTGCGTGACGTCGCAGCAGAGGGTTTAAGTGGTTGATTATGAGAAAAAAGGTGCGCGTCGCCCCCGGACGACACCCTGACCTTGTCAGCGCGTTCCGCGGCGGCAGATCATGAAGTGGTCGGCGCCCAGATTCGCTGTTTTCAGCGCTTGAAACGCAGCGCGCCGCAACATCAAGCCCTGTGTATCTATTTTGCGTACGGAGTTGATGTACGTACTCAGGGTGCTGTACTCGAGAACGTCAAAACCTTGACGTGTCAGCAGCTCCTGCAATGCCGCGCGCGTGAACAGATTGATGTGATGAGGGGGGCAGACCATGTTCCACTTGTTCAGCCCACGCAGTCGCCGGTGTATGCACGTGGGATTCGGTGTCGTCACGACGAGAAGCCCGCCGGGCGCAAGACGCTCTCCCATCTTCTCGAGGAGACTCGTTGGCTCCTTCACGTGCTCCAGCACGTTGAATGAGGTAACGACGTCGTACCGATCGGTGACGACCGAAAGATCGCCGCGGAGCAGCTCGATACCGAACGTGTCGCGCGCATAGTCGGCTTCCGCTGCGGAGATCTCGAGCCCTTCGGCCGGCATCCCGAATTCGGTGCGCGCCAGGTAGACGAAGTAACCGTTGCCTGCGCCCACATCGAGAAGCTTTGGCGTCGCCTTGTAACGTTGTAGCGCACTCAGGATATAGCGCCAGCGGAATCCCCACTCGCCCTCGATGTCTGCCCGGGTTTTGAAGGCCATCGTGTAATAGGACGGCGCTTCGTACTGATCGTGGGTGAATTCCAGGTCAGCCATGATGCAGCCACAGGTGGGGCAGGTGTAGATGTCCACGCCACTTTTCGGAAACGCGAACTGGGGCGCTGCGTGCCCAGCGTGAACGGCGCAGTTACGAAGCATCGAATTGCCTGTGTTGGAGCGAGATCGTGAGCGCGTCAGCAGGAATCGTGCCGCGTTTCCACCCGGAGCTTTGCCGCAGATACGCGACATCGTGGCGGTGCGGGACCGTTCATTGCTGGGGCTTTGTGTATGAGGCCCGGGGGGCCGTTTTGCGAACGCGCGGATGACAGAGCCAACAACGTTCACTCGGGGCTTGTCGATAGCCTTGATGGCATTTCTCGACGCCGTGATGCCACCCATCGTGGCAGTCGGGCTTCTATACGGATTGTGCGCCCTCTACGGGGCTGAATTTAAGGACTTCTTTGTCGTCCTTGCCATTCTGTCGGCCATGCTCTCGCTTCTGTTGCCCCGAGGTCAGCCCTCCGGCACGCAGCTCGTGAAGTCCACTCTGCCGCTCGCCATGGGTGTGGTGATGCGGTGGATGGTGATCATCGCCATTCTTCTGGCGATCGGCTTCATCACCAAGTATTCGGTGGAGTTCTCACGTCGCGTCGTTCTGACGTGGGCCGTGACGACTCCCGCTGTGTTGATTCTCGTCAGCCTCTGTCTGCAGGAGCTGATGCGACGTCTCTTGTACGACCCGTCTACCGCGCGCCGGGTGGCGTTCGCCGGCTGTAACGAGGTGAGCCTGTCGCTGGCTCGCCGGATCGGGAACAGCGGCACGATGGGCATGCGCGTCGAAGGCTTCTTCGACGATCGCAGCGCGGAGCGTCTCGGCTTGTCGCCGCAGGCACGCCTCCTGGGATCATTGCCGGACCTCGTCCCTTTCGTGAAGAGGAACAAGGTCGACGTTGTATTCGTCGCGCTGCCGGTCAGTCACATCCGGCGAGTCGTGCAGCTGCTCGATGAGCTGCGTGATACGACGGCGTCGGTGTACTACGTGCCGGATATCTTTGCCATCGATTTGATCCAGGCCCGCAGTGGCGAGCTGTTGGGTATACCTGTCGTCGCCCTCTGCGAGACTCCGTTCTACGGCTACCGCGGCGTGGTCAAGCGGATCATCGATATCGCCCTGGCAGCGGCGGTGCTGCTGGTGGCAATGCCCCTGATGCTCGTGCTCGCCGCGCTCGTACGGATGACGTCTCCGGGCCCCGCTATTTTCAAGCAGCGTCGTTATGGGCTGGATGGCCGCGAGATCATGGTCTACAAGTTCCGCACCATGACGGTGATCGAGGACGGTCCCAACATCGTGCAGGCGCGCAAGGAAGACGCACGTATCACCGGAGTAGGGCGCTTCATGCGCCGCTATTCTCTGGATGAGTTGCCGCAGCTCATCAACGTCCTGCAGGGTCGGATGAGCCTCGTGGGTCCACGGCCGCACGCTGTCGCGCACAATGAGGAGTATCGCAAGCTCATCAAGGGCTACATGATCCGCCACAAGGTGCCGCCGGGTATCACCGGGCTGGCGCAGGTGAACGGCTGCCGCGGCGAGACGGCGCGCGTCGAGGATATGCAGGCGCGCATCAACTACGACCTGGAGTACCTGCGGTATTGGTCACCGCTGCTGGACTTCAAAATCCTGTTCCTGACGGCCGTCCGTTTGTTGCGCGACGAGAAGGCTTACTGACCGGTATCGCCCGTTTCAAGATTGTCGACTGTTACGTGGAGGCATCGCCCTTCCTCATGATCGCGCGACTCCTCAGAGAATTCGCGGCTTTGTTCGTGGTCACCGTTCCCGGCCCCTCCGGAGAGCGGCTCGGCAAGCTGCGCACGAGTTGGATTCTGGCTGGTATCGTTCTCGCGGGAGCGATCGTGCGCTTCTGGGGACTCGGTTACGTCGGTTTGCACGGCGATGAGAAGACCATGGCGTTGCCTGTCATGAGTCTCCTCAACCAGGGCTTACCCCTGATGCCCAGCGGCATGTTTTATCCTCGTGCGGTCGCGCAGCTCTACCTCATGGCCGCATCGGTCATGGCATTCGGGCAGTCGGAATGGGCGCTGCGCCTGCCATCCGCACTGTGCGGCGTATTGCTCATCGTGCTGACCTGGCAGGTGGGCAAGCGTTACCTGACTCCCTTGTGGAATCTCTCTCTGACGGCCGCGGTGGCGTTCCTCCCGAATTTCATCGACGACGCCCAGACCGCCCGCATGTACGTTTTTCTGGTGACTTGTGTCGCGGCCTACATGGCCCTCATCTTCGCGTGGGAGCGGACTAACCGGATCGGCTACCTGGTCGGCGCCGTGGTGGTCCTCATCGTCGGCATCCAATTTCACACGCTGGCGATCTTCGCGGCCTTCCTGGTCTTCCTGCCCGGACTGGTTCAGGGCGATACGCGTAAATTCTGGGCGGGCGTGGTCGCGTTCGCCACGTTGGCGGCGACCTTTCTGATCATCAATCACCTGATCAAGATCTCCTACCCGCAGGTGGTGGGGTCCTCCGATGAGGACCCGATCGGCAACGGACCCCATGCCGCGGTGGTCCCCCACGTGAAGTCTTTGTGGCTGATCCTAGGCGCCGTCCCGGCGCTCGCGTTCTCCTTCTGGGTCATGGCGCGCCGGGGTGTTTTAGCGGCCCTTTTGCTTTCCGCGGCGCTGGTGGCGGAGGCTGCCTTTCAGTGGCACGCCGCTGTACTCCTGGCGGCGGTAGCTCTCGTAGCGGGACGACGAGCGGGGCAGGTGGCACCAGGCAGGATCACCGCTTTCTTTGGCGTAAGCGCGGCCATTGGTACTGCTCAGGCAGTGTTCCTGCTACACCAGCATGCCGGCACGCTCAAGCAGATTGCCGGTGTCCTGTTGGGCTGGCCGAGCGTATGGTCATTCATCTCCATCGGCGGCTACTCGGCGGTCGCCATGGTGGCAGTAGTCGGTTCACTGGTGGGTGGCTTGTGGTTGCTCGCGCATCGCAAGCCTGTTCCGGATCACCTGCTCCTGGTGGTCCTGGGGGTGTGGGTGCCATTGCTCATGATCGGATGTATCAAGTGGAACATCCCGTCGCGCTATGCCGCGGCGCAGATCATGCCGCTGCTGGTGGCGGGGTTCGCCGCGATGCAGTGGCTCGCCCGGTCCATCGCTCGCCGGGTCGCGGCCCAGGGTAATGGCGCTGTCGGCTCTGCTCCGGCCTGGGTCCTGGCCGCGGCCGTACTGGCGGTGCTGCTCGTGGTCAATCCGGTCCAGGTCGCGAGGGCCGTGGACTCCGGTTATGCCAATCATCCTGATCACAAGGGCGCCGCGGAGTTCGTCGCGCGCCTGCATCCTGGGCCACACGACATCATCATCGCCGAAGATGTCCTGCAGCAGACGTACTATCTGGGGCACGTCGACTACTGGCTCCAGAACAAACAGACCGCCGCGCCCTTCATGCACGAGGTGCACGGCCGCTGGCTCGACTTCTACACTGACACGCCGCTCATTGGCACCGGATCGGAGCTCGAGGAGCTGGTCGAACGGCCGGACCGGGGCGCGATCTACGTGATCGGCAGCGGCGAGAACCAGGAGGATGGGCGCGGTCTGATGCGCGCCTTCGGCATTGCCCGGGCGTTGCACTCGCCGCCGTTCCATTCCGTATACGTCGGACGCGACGGTTTGACACACGTCTGGAAGGTTGACGCCCCGCCGCCGAGTATCGCCAAGGGGCAGTGACGATGTCCGCCCTCGGTAACCGGACGGCTATCCTGACTCTGTCCCGTATCGCGAACTACGGCCTGATGCTGATCAGCCCGATATTCCTCGTACGGCTGCTCAGCGTCGCCGATTTCGGGCGCTATCGAGAGTTCCTGCTCTATGGCGCGCTCCTGCAGGCGTTCGCGCAGTTCTCGATCAACGACAGCCTGTTGTATTGCGTGCCCTCCAATCCGGGCAGCCCGTGGCGGATAGCACGGCAGACGGCAATCCTGACTTTCTGCAGCAGCATGCTGGTCGCGCTGGTGTTGGTCGTGCTCGATACCGCGACCGGCGGTGCAGTCGTGCACGGTTACCTTTGGCCGCTCGTGGCCTATGTGCTGGTGTCGGTGAACCTGGATTTCTGGGAGCACTTCTGGCTCGCCAACAACCGCGTGCAGGCCGTGTTCGTCTACTCAGGGGCGCGATTGGCGATTCGCGTCCTGGTGGTCGTGGCCACCGCCGCGGTGACGCATGATTTCCGTGTCGTGATCTGGGCACTCGTGGTGCTGGAGGCGCTGCGCTTCGTGGCCGCCGCCGTCTATTTCCTCGCCTCCGACCGGAGCCGGTACGAGCCGCCTCTGCAAGAACCGTGGCGGGACCAGTTGCGCTACTGCTTGCCGTCCGGCGCCGCCTCGCTGTTGGCGAGTCTCAATCGGAATGTCAGCAATGTGATCGTCGCACGGCTGCTAGGCGCGGTGGCTCTCGCGCAATACGCCATCGGGCGATTTGGCGAGCCCGTGGTGACCACACTGAGAAACTCGATCTCGGCTACGATTTTGCCGGAGATGGTGCGCAAGGATCGCGGCGCCAGCGGAGGCACTGCCTTGGAGCTGTGGCAGAAGGCCACGGTCATCAACACCATCATGTTGTTCCCGGTCATCGTGCTCGTGACGCGCTATGCGGAGCCGCTCGTGACCATGCTATTCGGAGCGAGCTATACGACCGCCGCGGTCATCATGCAGATCTACATGCTGGTCGTCATCCGCGAGTGCTTCGACTTTGCGCCCGCCCTGCGCGCGGTCAACCGGACCCGGTCGCTCGTTGAGAGCAACGTTGCCGGGCTCCTGACCTGCGCCGCGGCGATGTTCGTGTTGATCCCTCTCAGTGGCCTGCCGGGCGCCATGTTTGCGTTCGTCATCGCCAGCTACGTGGACGCCTCGTGGCTCGCCTGGCGCATGCTGTCGGCCTACAAGGTCGGGCCGAGCCAGCTGGTTCCCTGGCGCAGTATCGCCAAGACCGCATTGGCAGCCGCGATGGCCAGCGTTCTCATCGTGAGCTCCGTGTGGACGGACGTATTCGGTCGCGCCGGCATCGCAATCGCAGGCGTGGTGTACCTGGCGGCGTTCGCTCTGCTGCTGCAGATGATGCGGATTCCCGAGGCAATGGTGCTACAGGCGTGGGGCAAGCGGCTGGTGCTGCGCCACACCCAGGCCCGATGAGAGCCCCTTCCCGATAAGAGGTGATGACCCATGCGTTGGCTGTTCGTCGTACTCATGGCGCTGCTCATGTGGAGCGATTTCCACGGGGTCAATCCGGGTCTCGGCCCGGGCCTGAGCGCGAAAAACGCGATGTTGTACATGGTCGTCATGGTGCTGGTGTTCCGCATGGCCCTCAGCGGAGGCTTCCGGATCCGCATGCCGGGCTTGCACCTCGCCTGGGGTGTGTGGATCGGTTACGCCATGCTGACGTGGCTCATCGTCTCACTGGTCCTCAAGTACCACGGTTACGATGCCATCCATTCGGCCATGGCACTCAAGGCCGAGTTGATCGACTACGCCCTGTACTGCTTCGTCGTTTTCTACGGTGTACAGAACGAGGATGATTTCCGGTTCGTGCTGCGCACCCTGGTAGCGGTAGTAGGAATCTCCAGCATCCTGACTCTCACCGACCTGGTGGGCATCACGAACCTGGGTATGAAAGTCGGTGAGCGCGGTGCCGAGGCGGACCGGGTGTTCGGCGCATTCGGTCATGCGAATGAGACCGGCTCGCTGCTGTCGTGCATGTTGCCGCCGTTGGTCGCCATAACGATGTCGAGTCGCGGATTCTTACGTTTGTTCTGGTTGGGGTGCGCCGCGGCCTCCGCCGCCGTCTTCATCCTGACGGTCTCGCGGGGCTCCTATGTCGCCGTGCTCCTCGGCTATCCAATCGCCGCCTATCTCCTGCGGAGCTACATTCCGCCGGGGCGCATCATGACCTGGATGCTCGGTGCGGTCGGCGGTCTGATACTCGTCGCGGTGGCCGCTGCCATCATCGATCCGGGAGCAGCGGAAGCTATCGCGGACCGCGTCTTCGACATTGGGTCGATGAACCTCCACCAGGCCTCATCGGGCCGCTCCGACATCTGGGGCCTGGCGGTCGCGACGATGATGGATTCACCGCTGACCCTCCTCACGGGGTTCGGTTGGAATTCCTGGTCGACGATGCCTACGGTGTTCGTCTTGCATAACACCTACCTCGATCAATGGTTCAACCTGGGAGTGATAGGCCTCGCCACTTATGCGGGCATCGAATACCTGACGATCGTCACGGCGAAGCGCGCGGTTGGAATGTCCTCCGGCACGATGCAGGCGGACATGATCGCCTTCGTGTTCGGCATGATGGCGTTGTCGATCGCCGTCTTCTTCCAGAACCTCTACACGCCCCGGCCGTATCTGTGGATGTATTGCGGGCTGGTCATGCGCGGAGCGGTGCTTCTGTTCGATAAGGCGGCGGAAGCGGCCCCGGTGCGTACGCCGCCTGTGCGATTGGGCGTGGGGGTCTCACTGAGGAAAGCGTGAACGGGTTCACGCTAGAGCCGCCCCAAGACCAAAAGGGCGAGGAACTTCAAGCGCTTCGTTTCGCGCGGAGCCCGGGAGGGCTCGGAGAGAAAACGGAAGAGCCACTCGAGACCGCGCCGCTGCATCCACAGCGGCGCGCGTTTTTTCACACCCGCGTAGATGTCGAACGACCCACCAAGACCCATGTAGAACCCCGCCGGGTGCACGGTGCGGAAGCGCTCGATCAGCAACTCTTGTTTCGGCGAGCCGAGGGCCACGAAGACCAGGTCCGGTTTTCGGGCCGCCAGCTCCCGCGCGAGTGCCTCGATATCACGCATGCCGTCGTAGCCGTTGCGCGCGATCGACACGGTTATTTCCGGAAACTCGGCCTCGATGCGGCGACGCGTGGCGTCGAGCACATCGGGTTTGGCGCCGAGAAGGGCGATGCTCAAATTTTGACCACGGGCCTGGCGCAGCACTTCGAGCCACAGGTCCGCACCGGCCACACGGGTGGAGCGCACGCCTTTCAGTCTCATCGCAACCACGACACCGGCGCCGTCAGGATAACGCAACGTCGCGCGCTCGATGGTCTCCTGCACGTTGCGGTCACTGTTGCATGTGACCACTTTTTCCGCATTGATGGCGATAGCGAAACCGCCCGCGCCGCTGTGCACATCGGCGAGGATGCGTTGCGCGCACGCTGCGAGCGAGTCGAAGGGACTGACCGGAACGCCGCCCACGAACCTGTCGGTGTTTATAGACATGTGGCCGTTCATATGTTGGTTTGTACGTATTTACTCCGCGAGAGCGTCGGTGCGCTGCGACACCTTTGGGGGCGCTTTCCGGGAGAAGTGTGATTTGTGCTCGTAAACATGAAGTGCATCTATTGACCTTTGGCGGCTAGTGGGAACAATAGCGCGCAAGCCGAACGATCGGCCCGACGTTGCAGACGTGCATGCGGTCATCGAACCGCTGTGGCACCGCGGCCTTTCCGCAGTAGGAAAGGGCACCCCGCACGCCACCACGAGAGCCTATGCCATGGCACGCAGGCCTTGCTCCATGTGCCGGACTGCTGCAGCGCCTCGAAGCTCGCCTTTGTCGCTTTGCCATTTCCCCGGGGGAAAAATGCTTTTTGAGTTGCTCAAGAAAGGAACGCTCGCCGCGGCCACCATCGCCGCCATTGCCGCGAGCACCACCGCCGCAGCCTGGAACCCGCCCGACTTTCCGCGCGTCGGCGGTGTTCAGATCGGCAGCCCGTTCAACTACAACGACGCGAACTACCAGGCCCAGATGGCCAAGCAGAGTGTCACGGTCATCACCGACTACGTGACGTTCGCGCCGGGCGGCCAGTCGATGCAAACCATCGTCTCGAAGATCAAGGCGATCAATCCCAACGCGCTGGTGTTCGTGTACACCAACGTCAACGAGATACGCGCCGACCAGACGGTCACGACCGCCTCGTGGGGCGCCTACCGCTCGCAGGTCGACAAGATGAAATGGTGGCTGTACTCCGACAAGAGCCTGACGAAGTTCGTCGCCTCGAGTTTCGGCGCCCAGGCGACCAACACCACGCTGTTCGCGCCGAAGGACTCCAGTGGCAAGACCTGGATGGACTGGGCCGCCAACTACTACGTGACCAACTATGCCAAGCCGGCCCCCGCCCTGGACGGCTTGTACATGGATAATCTCTTCACGCGGCCCTACATCGACGGGGACTGGAATCGCGACGGCGTCGTCGACTCGCAGACCGACCCGAAGGTCCAGACCTGGTTCCGCCAGGGCTATCAGCACTACTACCAGACGTTGAAGAGCCTCATGCCCGGCAAGTACCAGCTCGGTAACATCGGTGACTGGGGCGTTCCCACCGCCAACCTGACCGAATACCAGGGGATGGTGAACGGCGGCATTCTCGAAGCCTATATCGGCAAGTCCTGGTCGGTGGAGACCTGGGGCGGCTGGGCTGCCATGTTTGCCCAGTACCGCAAGGTCATGGGCGCGATCGCGGCGCCGAAGCTCGCCATTTTCAACGTCTGGGGCTCCAAGACGGACTACCAGGGCATGCGCTATGGCCTGGGCACCTGCCTGTTGGACGACGGTTACTTCGCCTTCACCGACACCAACCAGGGCTACTACGGTGTGGTGTGGTTCGACGAGCTCGATCAGAAGCTGGGTGCCGGCGACACCAAGCCGACCGCTGCCTGGCAGAAGGGCGTCTGGCGCCGTGACTTCGACAACGGCATCGTGCTCGTCAACCCCAAGGGCAACGGGCAGCAGACCGTGACGTTGGAGGGCCCGTACGTCAAGATCAGGGGCTCGCAGGACCCCGTTACCAACAACGGACAGACGGTGACCTCGGTCACTCTCAAGGACCGCGACGGTATCATCCTGCTGCGCCAGAAGCCGATCACCCGGCCCGCGGCGCCGACCGGCTTCCAGGTCGAGCACTAACATCGTCCCGGCAGACGTAGCACGACGTCTGCGATTTCGGACCCTTCGTTGAGACGGGCGGTTGCCACGAACCGCCCGTCTTTCTCCAGGCTGAACACGGTGGCATTGTTCACCCCCGCCGCATTCGTCCTGCATACGATCAACATCCCGCCCGGCAGCAACCGGGAGCGCAGGTTGCTGAGCATGCGCTCGAGGGTCGGCACGTCGAAATAGGCGAGATTCAGGATATTCGCCGCACGCAAGACGTGGAACCGCTGCGTATAGCTCTTGTTGAGCAATATATCGTCCTCGACCGTGCGCAGTTGCGGCAGCTCACGCAGGGAGGGACTCATCAGTGTGAGCGGACAACAGGTCGCGCCGAGCCGGTATTGTGTCGGGCTGCCCGGACGGGCCTGCAAATCGAACAGGTGCGCCACCGTCTTCATCAGGGCAACGAGCGGGGCATATAGGATACGGTCGCGACGGCGCGGCGCTGGTAGCCGCACCGCACGTCCGCCCACGTCGAGCTGCAGCAGGTGTCCTGTCTTGTCGGCAAGCGCTCGTACGGAGCCCAGTGAGATCAGGCAGGCGTCCACGACCGCATCGCCCGCCAGCATGTGGCATTCGATGCCCGCCTTTTCCAGCGCGAGCAGCCACTCGCCGGTGCTCACTCCCGATGACACGGCGACATCCATGATTTCCAGCGGACGCTGCGCGGGAAGCATGCCCATCACGAAGTCGTTCAGGTCATCCAGCCTGTGGTGCGCCGTCGATTTGTAGGTTCCGTTGCGCAACCGGATGGAGTGGAAGAACCGGTCCTCGCGCGCGGCGCGCTCCTTCTCGTCCAGCCACTCCTGGCCGGCAAAATACAACTCGAATGCCGTGGGTACCGTCGCAGTCATGATGAGGCGAGTGAGCCTGAGGTCAGAGTGGGGCCGTGCAACAGGCGGCTCATTTGCGCGGTGAATCCGTCTGTCATGGCTCGTAATGTGAAAAGCTCGTGGACGCGGCGTTCGGCGGCCGCTCCCATCCGGGCTCGCAATGGCGCGGATTTCAAGGTGGCAAGGTGCTCTGTCAGGGTGGCTATGTCACGGGGCTCGAACAAGAGGCCGGTCTGGCCGTGCACGACCTGCTCGGAGGCACCCCCGATGTCGCTCATCACGAGCGGTTTGCCGAGTGCCATGGATTCGAGCGCTGCGAGTGAGAACGTTTCGGTGTGGGACACCAGCGTCATGACGTCACAACAGGCAATGTAGGGACGGACGTCATTCTGCAGGCCGGTGATGACGATGTGCTGGTCGAGTCCGAGCTCCCGGGCGATGCCTTCGATGCGGGCACGCTCCGGACCGTCTCCAATCAGAAGGCCCTTCGCGACGATGCCCTTGCTGTGCAGCCTTGCCAGCGCGTTCAGTAGATCTCCGTGAGCTTTTTCGGGTCTCAGTCCCGAGCACAGCCCGATCACGTAGTCCTCGGCCGTGAGGCCGAGGCGAGCCCGCAGGTCCCTCTGCCGTGGTGTGTGGGTGGCAGAGAAATGGTCGACGTCGATCCCGTTATGTACGACGGCATCGGCGGCCGCCCGCAGGCCCCAGGCGCGCCAGTGGTCCCTTTGATTTTCGGACACGTAGATGAGCAGGTCGCTGCGCCGGAACAGGCGCCGGTACAGCAGCATCTGCGCCTTTTCCTTGTAGTTCCGCAGCAGGGTCGTGTGAAACACCGTGGCGAGCTTCGGCCTGGTGCGCGCGCGGGCGCGCGCCAGGTATCCATATAACATCGAGTACGTGTTGGTGCAGATTACCGCGTCGACGTTGTAGGCATGGATCAGGGTCGCGAGTTGGCGGATCGCGCGCGGCTCCAGGCCGCGGGAGACGTTACAACAGAGCAGCGCATCCAGTTTGGCCGAATCGAGTTGCGGCAGCAGGCGGTCGCCGGATTTCAGGTAGGCCAGGTGCAGCCGGAACTGGCGGGTGTCCAGGTGATTGAGCAGGGTGACCACCTGCTTCTCGGCACCGCCGACCTCCAGCGAGTTGACAATGAACAACAGGCCTGGACGGGACGGGCTCATCAGGCTCCTACGTCGACCGCGCGACCCTGTTGAATAGCTTCCACCGCTGCGAAGGTGAGCAGCATGGAGCGCCGCGCCTCTTCGAACGGAACCGGGTGGGGCGCCTCAGCGCGCAGGAAGGCGGTCCAGGCCGCCATCTGCTCGGCATGCCCTTTGCCGTTGAAGTCCTTGGAGCTGCGCTTGCGCTGTCGGTGAACGATGAGGGTCTTGAAGTTCTGCACCTCCGCCGTGAAGCCCGCGCCGAACACCGTGCAGGTTTCTTTCGGCCATGACGTGTCGCCTTCGGCGGAATAAACCAACTGGCCACAGGAGCCGTCGGCGAATTCCACCTGCGCCGTGACACTGTCGGGGAAAGGCAGGCGACCGGAGGCCGGCCAGACTGTCTGTGCGCTGACTCTGAGGGGTCGTGACTCGAACAGGAAGCAGAAGAAATCGAAGAAGTGGCAGGCTTCGCCCAATACCCGGCCACCACTTTCGGCGTGGTTGGCGAACCAACTCGTGGGCTCGAGCGGTCCGGCCATGACGCGGAAGCTCGCCGTTTTCGGTCCCGGGGCCGCGCGCAACAGTTTACGAAGCTCCGTGGCCGCGGCGGCGAAGCGGCGGTTGAAGCCCACCTGCACGCTGCCGCGGCTGTTGACGAGCGCCGTTTCAATTTCCGCCAGCTCGGTGCGGGTCAGGCAGAGGGGTTTCTCGACGAAAACGTGTCGATGAGCCTCGAGTGCCCTGAGTACCAGGGGCGCGTGCAGGTTGTGCCGGGTTGCGATCAGTACCGCCGCGGCAGCCTCGTCCGCGAAAACCTGGTCCGAGCTGGTCGCCGCGCTGGCGAACCCGAACTTCGTGCGGACGTGATTCGTGCTCAGGGCCGTGTTGTTGACGACAGTGCCCAGCGGCACACGGTCTTTCAAATGCGGCAGCAGCATGGTGCGCGCGAAATTCCCCGCACCGATGACATCGACGCGGGAAACAGGACTCGTCAACTGCCGCGCGGGTGAAGGAGTCTGCACCAAACTCAGCCGAGGCGCGGATGCCGTGCGCGACTGTTCGCTGACGTGGCTGTCGGTGTCAGCGTACTCCAGAATGACGCCCGCCTCCGTCGCGCCCTCCGGGCCCATGAGGTGTTGATAGACCTGCAGCGCCTGTGAGAAGGGTGCGCGTCGTGTGGTGAGCGCGCTGATGTCGAGGTCGCCTGTCCGCATCAGTTGCAGGCAGGCCTCGAAGTTGCGTTGCTCGGTCCAGCGGACGTAACCGATCGGGTAGTCGGCGCCGCCCCATTCGTAGGCCGGGTCGTAACGGCCCGGGCCGTAGCTGCGCGAGAAACGCACTTCGATTTCCTTGCCGAAGGCGTACTCCCAGGGCAGGTCGACTCTCGTCTTGCCCACGACGACGAGCCGGCCGCGATCGCGCAAAACCTCCAACGCCTGCTCGGTGGGTCCGTTGGTCGCGGCGGACGCGGCGAGCACGGCGGCGTCGATCCCATATCCTTCGGTCCAGGCACGGGCTTCCTGGCGGAGGTCCTGTTGACCGGCAATCACCACCTGCTCCGCACCCATGGCCTGAGCAAGCGCGCGGCGCGCCGGTGCTACATCGAGCGCCATCACGCGTGCACCGCTCGCCCGCAGGAAAGCGGTAACCAACAATCCAACGAGTCCCTGGCCGACGACGAGTACGCGCTCTCCCAGCGACGGCTGCAATTGCCGCACGGCTTGCAGCGAAATCGAAGCGATAGTCGTGTAGGCGGCCTGCCAATTCTCCACGCCCTCGGGCACGTGGGCCGCCAACATGTCGGGTACCGCCGCATATTCCGCGTGGAAAGCGCACTCGGCGCCTCCGATCGCAACACGGTCGCCAACGCGGAATCGAGTGTTGCCCACGTCGACGGCCTCGACGACTCCGGCAGCGCTGTATCCCAGGGGACTGGGAATCTCGAGTCGATTGCGCACCTTCTCCATGGCAGCGCGCCAGCCCAGCGTCCGCGCGGTATCGAGAACTTTGCGCACCTGGTCGGGACGTGCCCTGGCCTTCTGCAACAGGTTCATCCGCGCCTGTTCCACCTTCATCTTCTCGGTCCCGACACTGATGACGGAGTGTGTGAGGCGCACGAGAATCCCGCCGGGTGGGGCAGTGGGGAGCGGGACGTCCTGCAATTCGAGCCGGCCGTCCTGGTACTGGGCAATCTGCTTCAATCGGATTCTCCGCGCTTCTTCAATCCAAAGCGGTGATAGATGGTGCTCAGCTTCGTCAGCGCCTCTTGCATTGAGAAGCCATTTTCAATGGTCGTGCGGGCAGCCCCGCCCAGCCGCGTGCGCAGCCCGGGATTTTCCAGCAGGCGCGTGATGGAGGTAGCAAGTCCCGCGACGTCGCCCGGAGCAACCAGCAGGCCGTTGACATCGTTGGTCACGATCTGCGGGATGCCGCCGACCGGGGTTGCGATGACGGGCAGCCCCCATGACATGGCTTCCAGCAGCGCCATGGGCATGCCCTCGTGGTAGGACGGCAATAGAAAGAGTGTGCTCGCGGCCAGTGCCGCTTGCTTGTCCCTGGGCCCGAGCCAGCCGGGCAACTTCACGCTCGCCTGCACTCCGAGTTGGGTTGCGAGGGCGCGCACGGAGTCGATCTCGCCAACTCCACCCAACACCAGCTTCACACCCGGCAACCGTTGGACGACCTGGGCAAACGCCTTCACGAGGTCGTAAACACCCTTGTCCGGCAACAGGTGACCCAGGAACAGGAGTGTGGCCTCGGGCGCCGGGGCGGCTTGCGTCGAGGTTACCTCTGGTACCGTTACCGCGTTGTGGAGAATTTCCACCCGCGCCGTCGGGCAGATGCGGAGTAAACGCTCGCGCCACTCCTCCGACAACGCGATGACCAACCCCGCGTGCGCGAGCGTGGTGCGGATCAGATGTCGCCCGACGGGGCCGCACTCATGCTCATAGAACCTGGCGAAGCCGCCGCCATGCAAGTGGACGAGATAAGGGCGGCCAGCCGCCCGTGCCATGAGGCAAACGACGGCTTTGCGATAGAAGGAGCCGCGCGATGCCGTATGGACGTGTACGAGAGGCGCGTCGAGCTTACGAAGCAGGACTGCAACGCGTACCCAGGCTTTCAATGCAGTGAAGATTTTGACCCAGGCGCTGCCCGCCCGATGCGAGGTCACGTAGGCGCAGTCGTAGCGCTCGAACAGGCCGGCATCGAGGTAGCCGTGTATGACGGCCCGAACACCGCCCATGCCACCGAGGTCGGTTCCAACCATCAACACACTGCGACAAGGTGGGGCCTGGATGTCGCGCCCCATTTCATTCAGCTGGCGTTCAGCCGGCGCGAACAGGTGCCGCTCGCTCATATAAATTCGACAAAGCTTCTATGTAAGGAGCCGTCATCCGCGTCGCGTTGAAACGGTTGTCCATGTATTCGCGGCTGTGCTGGCTGGCGGTTTCCCAGGCACTCCGGTCGCCACTCAACGTGACGATCTCCTCGCACATCTGCGCGACGCTCGTTATTGCACGTCCCATGCCATTGCGTGCGATGAGGTCCTCGGGGTCGAGGAACGCAACTACCGGCGTGCCGCGCGCCCACGCCTGCAGATATGTGTTCGGGAAGCCCTCGATCTCGGAGGTGCCCACGAATACACGGGCGCGTTCGTAAAATTCACCAACGTCATGGTACGGAACAGGGCCGTGGAAGCGGACGTTCGGGATGCGCGCGGCCGCCTCGCGTACCGATTCATACACGCTTTCCGCCCCCGACACGGGACCTCCAATTATGTGAAATTGCAGGTGCGGCAGCTTTCGCGCGGCTTCCAGTAACAACTCCGGCCGTTTCAACGCCCGGATGTTGCCGACCCACAGAACCGGTATATCGCGCTCCTCGAAATCCAGGCGCCGGCCGCTCGTGTCGGTCATCGAGGACACGACCCGGCTGTCACGTCGAAAATTTTTCAACAGGGCCTGCTGTTGATGGGGTGTCTGTGCGAGCACCATGTCGGCACGCCGCAGCCCGTATCGATATAAGCGCTTGTCGCGCCAGTACCGGATGAGCAGGGACGCCGGATCACAGTCGGAGTTGCTGGCGACCCGGAAGATGACCCGGGCGCCGTGCAGCCGCGCGAACATCACCACCTGGCCGAGCAGGGCACCCGCGCAACTCGTGTAATAAATGTCCGAGCGCGCGCGCTTCATCGCGGCCCACAGGCGCGTCCAGCGCGGATGAATGAAGCGCAGTCCCGGAATGCCCGCGGCCGGTCTGTACGCCTTGTAAGTTTTGATGCCGTCCCAGGTCGCGCCGTCCGGCTGGCCGTAGTCGGCAACAACCATCGAGACGTCATAGCCCTGCCTGGCGAGCGCTTTCGCCAGCAGGGTCTGTTGCAGCTCGGCGCCGCCCACCCCGTGGCGCCCGTATTCGGGGGCGAGTACCGGAAGGTTGGCGGGCCCCACGAAACAAATGCTTGGAGCTCTTTTGGGATCAATCGTCATGGAAGTGCAGGAAACGCTCGTCTCCCGCTGATCATAACTAGATGGGGAAGTACCGCAAACAAACGCGGGCGTCAGCGAAACGTTCCGCACCCGTGGCGCGGGCCAGTCACGCTCCTTGCTAGAGGGGTG
The DNA here is from genome assembly GCA_036834945.1 of Steroidobacteraceae bacterium. Taxonomy (GTDB): domain Bacteria; phylum Pseudomonadota; class Gammaproteobacteria; order Steroidobacterales; family Steroidobacteraceae; genus 13-2-20CM-66-19. Next base: position 13,687 of record DAITMW010000014.1, on the reverse strand, counting down.
GTTACGCTTCTTGCTGGGGAGCCCAAGAACGGGGGGCCAGCCCCCCGCCAGGTACGGTACTTGCTCCACAGCTTAGCCTGAGATTTCACACCCCCTATACGGAAACAAGAAGAGGAGGTTCCTCGAATGCGGCGATTACCCCACTGGTCGTGCGGGTTTCTTCTGACGTTGGTCCTCGCGGGTGCCGCCATGGCCGCACCGCCTGCCCCGAACACGGGTCCGCCGGCGGACGCCGCGTACACGGTAAAGCCCGGCGACACGCTCCAGGTTTCCGTCTGGAAGGAGCCGGATCTGCAGGGGCCGGTGCTGGTGCGTCCGGACGGGATGTTCTCATTCCCCCTGGCCGGCCAGATGGATGCCCGTAACAAGACGGTCGCGGAGTTGCAGCAGGAGTTGACCGCGAAACTGAAGAAATTCATTTCCGACCCGGTGGTGACCGTGTCGATTCAGGAAATCAAGGGTAACAAGGTGTACGTGATCGGCCAGGTGCAGAAGCCCGGCGACTTCGTGGTGAACCCGCGGGTCGATGTGATGCAGGCACTGAGCATGGCCGGCGGCACGACGCCGTTCGCGGCACTGGGGGACATCATGATCCTCCGCCGCAACGATGCGGGCCAGCAGCAGGCGTTGCCGTTCAAGTACACGGACGTGGTCCGTGGACGCAACCTCCAACAGAACATCATGTTGCAGGCGGGAGATGTTGTTGTCGTTCCGTAATTTCGTCGCGGGAGCGACCTTGGGCTCGGTTACTCTGTTGTGTAATAACGAGGCACACGCAGGCAATTGGGACTTCAACCCGCGCGTGGAGGTTGGTGCGCAGTACAGCGACAACTATCGGTTGGGGCCGAGCGGTCAGCGAGTGGACGCGTACGGCACGGTGGCGGACGTCGCTCTGACGGAGCGCCTCATCGATCCGCGTTACGAGTTGGACATCTCGCCGCGAGTACACAACACCTGGCTGCCCAACGACCACGAGGACCAGTCCACCGACGGTTATCTCGATGTGGAGGGTACCTATCGCCTGCAGAAGGGCACCATCGGCGGACTCCTCACGTATGCGAACGAGACCGTCCTGAGCTCGGAGCTGCTGTCCGCGAGCTTCGCGAACCAGGGTCTCGGTCAGACCACCGGTGAGGAGACCGGGCTGGTGAGCTTTCACAACCGTCGCGAGTTGCTGCGCTTCAGCCCCAACTTCAGCTACGACTTCACGCCGCGCCTGCATCTGCGCTCTCTGGGACAGTACGAGAACGCCTCCTTCGATGAGAACATCACCCAGACTCAGGCCGGCACCAACCTCGTCATCGCCCAGCAGGGCTTCAAGGATTACTACGCCAAGGCCGGCCTGCAATGGGACTTCTCGCAGCGTTATGACCTCCTGAGCAGTCTGGTCGGGGCCAAGTTCATTCCGGACGGCTCTCCGACCGATACCCTGCGGTACGGAGTCGAAGAGACGTTCGAGGCGCGCCCCAACCAGATCATGCAGTGGTACGGGCGCCTCGGTGTCAATCAGGTGCATGCTCACACGCTCGTGGATGGGAACATCGACAAGACCCTCGTGGTCGGTGGTGCTGGTGTGAGCTGGACCTATCAGCTTTCACAATACACGGCGGATTTCATCCGCGACCTGTCGGCGAGCGCTGGCGGTGCGGTGGTGGAGCACGATGAGGTTCGCGGCCGGGCGCTCAGGGCGCTCACGCCACGGCTCTACACTATTGTGGCCGCGCGCTATGTCCGTATACGCGGAGCCAGTCAGACCATTCTGGGTATCGTCGGCAGTGACTACACGGCAGCCAGCGCTGCGTTGCAATATCAGATCACCCGGAACTATCGCATCTCCGGTGAGTACGACTTCACCTGGCAGCACTTCCAGGGCGAGCCTACAGCGCATTCCAATGCTTTCGTTCTTTCCGTCATCTGGCAGCCGCTGAGCCGCTACAACCCGGTACCCGACTACAACCGACTGCAATTGGACAGACCCAAATGACCGAAACTCACTCGAGTCCCGACTTTTCGGATTACATCGCCGCGATCAAGCGGCGTCGTGTGCTGCTTGCCTCGGTCGGGTTGCCGATTCTCGCGATTGCCATCGCGCTGGCGATTGGACTGCCCGATATCTATGTCTCCACCGGGCTCATCACGTTCTCCGACGCCACGGTGTCGGGTGAGCTGCCGACCGACAAAGAGCGGGCGAGGCGCGAGAAGTCGTACATGGACCAGTACGTCAACAGCCTGTCCGAGTCGGTGATGAGTCCGACGACGCTCGCCAAGCTGGTGAAGGACATCCCCGCACTGGTGCCGCCGGACGGAACGGTGGGGGACGCTCTGGAGGTTGTGGGGCGGCGCGCTCGCGTCGAGACTGTCAAGATGCCGGTGCTCGATCCTGACAGCAGCCGTGAGCGCGAGATCATCTCCGCTTTCACCGTGCAATACGGCAGCCGCGATCCGGCGATGGCACAGAAAGTCTCCACCTGGTTGACCGATGCGTATCTCAAGGCGAGCCGCGCGAATTTGCTCGTGCGCGCCAAGGCCGCGGCCCAGTTCTACAACGCCCAGGCCGAGCAGTATCGCAGGGAAATCGGCACGGCCGAGCAGAAGCTCGCGGCGTTCAAGGCGAAGAACTTCGGCAATCTGCCCGAGCTGACCGATCTGAATCTGAACCTGCTGGACCGGACCCAGCGGGACCTCGATGACATCGGGCAGCAGCAACGCAGCATTCAACGCGACAAGATCTTCCTGGAGCAGCAGCTCGTCCAGGCGAAGAACGCCGGGCAGGACGAGGGACTGCTGGGCCAGTTGCAGGCGGAGTACAACAAGAAGCTCGCCACCTACGACGAGAATCATCCGGACATGATCGCCCTGCGACGCCAGATCGATTCACTCAAGGCCGGAGGCGGCTCGGTCGACAGCCTTTCGCTGCCGGCACAGCTGCAGGCTCAGAAGCAGATCCTGGCGCAAGCACGGCAGCGCTATAGCGAAGATCACCCCGATGTGAAGCGCATTGAGCGCCAGATCAAATCCCTGGAGACCCGCATCGCCGCGGGTGAGACCGTGGCGGGGGGCGTGGTTGGCAGTCCCGCGGTCGTCCAGCTCAAGACCCAGATCAATGCCATGGACACCCAGCTTGGGGGCCTCGATCGCCGCTCCGCGGAGCTGCGCAAGAAGCTCGACGATATGCAACATCGGATCGAAGCCTCGCCGCAGGTCGAGCGGGAATATAAGACCCTGACGCGCGATCTGGATCTTGCGCACCAGAAGTACGATGAGATCAACAAGAGCATGATGGATTCCGAGGTCACCAGCGCCGCCATCGCCAGCGGGCGCAGCGACGAGCTGGCTCTGGTGCAGGCGCCGTCCATGCCGTCGAAACCCGCCAAGCCCAAACGCATCGCGATCGCGGCGATAGGTCTGATGCTTGCGATCCTGCTGTCTCTTTCGGCGGTGGTCGTGGCCGAGAGCGTGGACCAGACCGTCCGCGGCAGTCGGGATGTCCGCCGCGTGTTGGATCTTTCACCGCTGGGGGTCATTCCCGAGATTCAGGATGCGGTTACCTCGCGCCGCCAGAGGTGGCGCATGGCCACGCTCACCGCTTGCGTGGTGGTGGCCAGTACTGCAGTTGTCATGACCGCGCGTGCATTCTATTGACCCGCTCTCCAGAACCACTGACCGTGCGATGAGGTATCAATTCTCATGAGCTTGATCGAGGAAGTCATGCGCCGCTCGGCGCACGAGCGCACGGCCGCTACGCCGGGGACTGTGCATCCCACTGCCCGCGTATCGCGGCCCCCGCTCGCGCCACCGCCGCCGCTGCCGGAGAATTTCGTTCCGGTCCAGTATCGGCCCGCGCCGGTGGATCCTCAGGTGATGGAGCGCAACCGCGTGCTGCTCCGTGTTCCGGATGTCGGAATCTCGCGCGCCTACAAGATTCTGCGCACGCGGGTGTTGCACCGGCTGTCCGCGAACAACTGGTACACACTCGGCATCACTGGAACGGCGGCGGGTGAAGGTAAGAGCCTTACGGCGGTGAACCTCGCATTGGCATTGGCCCAGGATGTCAACACGTCGGTTTTCCTCGTCGATCTGGACCTGCAGCGGCCGCAGCTCGGTGCCTACCTCGGCATGAGTTATGAGCACGGTCTGACGGACTACCTGACAGGACAGGTGGAGCTCGACCAGATCATCTACGACATCGGCGTCAAGCGGCTCGCGGTCGTGCCGAACGCCTCGTCGGTCGAGAATTCCTCCGAGTTGCTGCGCTCGCCGCGCATGGGTGAGTTCATCTCGGCATTGGAAGCGCAGTTACCACGGCGGATCATCGTGTTCGACATGCCGCCACTGATGGTCACCGACGACGTGCTTGCCTTCGCACCGCGGGTTGATACGTTCCTGTTGGTGGTATCGCAGGGGCAAACAGCACGCCGCACGCTTGCGAATGCGAAGGAAGTGTTGTCGGAAGTGAACCTGATGGGTGTCGTTCTGAACCGGTCCACCGAGCGTAACGACAGTCCGTACTACTGAATATGGCGCCACCCGAGCTGTCCGTCGTCGTCCCGCTCTACAACGAGGAAGAGAGCCTCCGGCCGCTCTATGAGGCGATCACCCGGGCCGTGGTACCGCTTGGGGTTTCCTATGAGATCGTATTCGTCGACGACGGCAGCCGCGATGCGACAGTTCAGATCGCGGACGGCATCGCACGGGCGGATTCGCGCGTTTGCCTGGTGAAGTTCCGGCGTAACTATGGACAAACACCGGCCATGGCGGCCGGTATCGCCCAGGCGAGCGGCGATGTGATCGTCACCATGGACGGCGACCTGCAGAACGATCCGGCGGACATCGGCGCCCTGTTGCACAAGATCGACGAGGGTTACGACATCGTCGTCGGTTGGCGCTTCGACCGGCAGGACAAGCTGGTCTCGCGCAAGATTCCCTCGCGCATCGCCAACGCGCTGATCGCCAAGGTGACCGGTGTGCCGATCAAGGACAACGGCTGCTCGCTGAAGGCGTACCGCGCCAGTCTCATCAAGAAGATTCCACTGTACTCGGAGATGCACCGCTTCATTCCCGCCATGGCTTCCATCGCGGGACCGAAGATCGCCGAGATCAAGGTGCAACACCATGCGCGCCAGTTCGGCCAGTCCAAGTACGGACTGTCCCGCATCTACAAGGTGCTGTTGGATCTGATGGTGATCAAGACCGTTGCGTCGTTCACGGCGCGGCCGATGTTGTGGTTCGGGATGCTGTCCATCCCGATGTTGCTGGTGTCCGCGATCGCCTTCGGATGGACGATCGTGCAGTTCGCCACGGATGGGACCCTGTCGCTGCCGATTGCCGGCTGCGGCGTGATCTTTCTGAGCTCGGCCATCATTCTCATGGGCAGTGGTGCGATCGGCGAGCTCGTCTACAAGCTCGGCGACATGCGTGAGCACGAGTTCTCGGGGCTCACGCAACATGTCCGGGTCCGCTCCCTAATCATTCAGTGAGCCTTTCCATGACGACTGCCAATGCTGAAGATCGCTTCGTGCCGCTGTCGGTGATCATGCCGGTCGGCAATCGCCATGCGAATGACATAGCCGCGCTCTATGCCGAATACAAGGCCGGCCTGGTGACCCTCGACACCCCTTATGAGTTCATCGTGGTGTTGGATGGCCCGAGGCCGGACGTTGCCGCGAGCCTGCAGAAGCTGCTCGCGCGCGGTGAGAATCTCATTGTGATCAGCCTCACCAAGCGCTTCGGCGAGGCTACGGCGCTGATGGCCGGCTTTCAGCGAGCCTCCGGGCGAGTGATCGTGACCGCGCCGGCGTATCACCAGATCCAAGGTGCCGACATCGGGAAGCTCGTGCGGGCGTTGGACAAGGCGGACCTCGCCATAGGGCGGCGCTGGCCGCGGGTGGGAAGCCGTTTCGAAGTCTTGCGCCGTGACGTGTTCCATAAACTGATCGCCACGGGCGGGCAGCGATTCAACGACCTCGGTTGCGGCGCTCGTGCCATGAAGCGGCGCGTACTCGAGGAAATCTCGCTCTACGGCGATCAGCATCGCTTCCTCCCGGTGCTGGCGAGCCGCCAGGGATTCCGCATCGTCGAAATCGACGTCGCGCAGTCGCCGCTCGATCGGTATGACCGCGGCTACCCGGTGCGCGAGTACGCGCATCGGATTCTCGACATCTTCACCGTGTTCTTCCTCGTGCGCTTCACGAAGAAGCCCTTGCGTTTCTTCGGCATGGTCGGGGCGACGACTTTCGTGATCGGCGCCCTGTTGGTGGCCTACCTGGCGATCGACCGGCTGGTATTCCAACATCCGCTCGCGGACCGGCCCGCGCTGCTGTTGTCATCGCTGCTGGTCGTGCTCGGCATGCAGCTCTTCGCGATCGGATTGCTGGGCGAGCTCATCATTTTCACGCACGCACGGGACATCAAGGACTACCAGATCGACGAAGTGGTCCGTTATCCGGAAGGCACCGTGACCGACCCGCTGGCTACCGATGGCAGCCACGCTTCGGCGGAGATCGAAACCAGCCCGACACGCGTCGCCTGAGGGCGGCGCATTTGAGCGACTCGCGCTTACAGTGGACCCTGAGTCGCCTGAGGGCGATGAGCCCGTCGGAGTTGGGCTTCAGGGTCGGAAGAAAAATTCAAGGCACGGTGGAGCGTGCCGGGATCGGTCTCGCCCGGCCGTCGGTGCCGGCGGGGGAGTGCGGCAAGCCGTGGTTGGAAACACTGCCGCACGAGTTCGACGTCGAACGCTACCGGTGGGCCGCGGACAGGATCCTGGACGGCGTGTTCGATGTGTTCTCGTTACGTGGCACCAAACTGGGGTTCCCTCCACGTTGGAACGTTGATCCCCGCACGGGAACCGAGGCTCCGCTGATCTTCGGCAAGGAGCTCAATTACCGCAAGCCCGCCCTGGTGGGGGATATCAAATACCTGTGGGAGCCCAACAGGCACCTGGAGCTCGTGACACTCGCTCAGGCGTGGCACCTGACGCAGGACGAGCGCTATCTGCTCGGCTGTCGGGCTTTGCTCGATTCGTGGTTCAGCCAATGCCCGTATCCGCGGGGCGTCAATTGGTGTGTCAGTCTCGAGCACGCCATGCGGCTGGTGAATTGGTCATTCGCCTGGTTTCTGCTCGGGGGCGAGAGCTCCGCGATTTTCGCGGGCCCGGACGGACGCGCCTTTCGGGTCCGTTGGCTCGAGTCGATCTACCAGCATTGTCATTTCATTCCCCGGCACTGGTCGCGGCATTCATCCGCCAACAATCATCTGCTGGGTGAGGCCACGGGGCTGTTTGTGGCGGCATCGACCTGGCCACTATGGCCGGAGAGCGCGCATTGGGAGCGCCAGGCGCGTGCGGAGCTCGGTACACAGGCGCTCGAGCAGACTTTCGCGGATGGCGTCAACAGGGAGCAGGCGGTGTGGTACCACCACGCCGTGGCCGACATGATGTTGGTCGCCGGGCTGGTCGCCAGGGCCAACGGTCGGGATTTCGGCGAGGAATACTGGCACAGGCTCGAAGTGATGCTGGAGTTCATCACGAGCCTGATGGACGTCGGCGGCAACGTGCCGATGCTCGGGGACGCGGACGAAGGGGTGTTGGTCCGATTCAATCCGGATCCGGACGCCGATGTGTTCCGCTCGCTCCTGTCGACGGGCGCCGTGCTGTTCCGCCGTCCCGCCATGCGGGCCAAGGGTGGGACGTTCGACGACAAGACACGTTGGTTGCTGGGTGATGCCGCCGCGGCGACTTTCGATGGGATCGACGGGTCCCGGGCCTTCCCGGTGCGGCGGGCCTTCCCGGAAGGGGGCTATTTCATTCTCGGAGAGGATTTCGAGACGCCGCGCGAGGTCAGGTTGGTCGCGGACGCGGCACCGCTGGGCTATCTGGCGATCGCCGCGCACGGGCATGCCGACGCCCTGGCTTTTACATTGAGCGTCGCGGGGCAACCGATCCTGGTCGATCCGGGTACATTCTCATACAGCGCCATGCCCTGGCGGCGCTATTTCCGCAGCACCGCCGCTCATAACACTGTAGTCGTCGACGACCGGAATCAGTCCCAGTACGGGGGCAGTTTCCTTTGGCTGCAGCACGCGAACGCAGCGGTAGAGACCTTCTACGCTTCCGGCGACGACCAGACGCTATGTGCGCATCACGGTGGCTATCGGCGGCTCTCGGACCCGGTGCGCCATCGTCGCACCTGGCGCTACACGTCGGGAATCGCGCACCTGTCGATCACTGATGAGTTGCTTTGCGCGGGCGAGCACTCAGTCGCCATTCATTGGCACTTTGCTCCCGAGTGCACCGTCGAGCTGGTTCAACAGACGGTGGTCGCGAGGCGAGGTCACGTTGAGGTCAGCCTGCTGTGTCCGAGAGGTTTGGAACCGTCGCTCGTACGCGGGCGCGAATCGCCCCCGTTGGGTTGGTATTCGAGCCGCTTCGATGTGAAGTGGCCGGCGACCACCGCGGTTTTCACCGGTGCGATCAAAGGTAATGCCGCCTTTTCAACCTCCATTGATATCCGGAGGTAGCCTCAATCAGGAGGTCATCCGGTCCAGTGCGGGTACCCGGCTCAGCACGTAACGCTTGAGAAGGATGGGGAGCAAGGTTCCGGCGATCGTCAGCACGGGTGCGTATAACAGGAAGTTCGGCCCATCCCACGGCAAGACCTTGAGCATGGCTCCCTTCACGAGCCCGATGAACGGCGTGTTGAGCAGATAGATGACCATGCTGTAGGCGCCGAGGGTGAGAAGCAGCGAGGAGCTGGAGAAATACCGATGGCGCACGAGCCCGTGCAACGCCGGCATGGAGAGAGTTCCGCAGACGAACAGCGCCACATCCGGATTCAACCCGGCAAACACCGTCAGCGCCAGCCACAGCGTTCCCAGCAACGCGACGAGTGCCCAGCCAAAGTACCGGTCGATCAGTTCGAGGTAGACCTTTCCGGCATCGCTCGCCAGCCCTCCCATGGCGAAGAAGCTCATGAACCTGGCGATACGATCGAGGTACATGACGTGCGGCCACGGCAGGACATAGAGAACGAGGGCCAGCGCGAGCAACAGTCCCGTTCGTCCTTTCAGCGCCCACAGGAGGGGCGGGGTCAGGACGGACAATGCGAACAGCACGGCGAGATACCACACCGATTCGGCCGGACTGGAATCGGTATTCCACACCAGGCCCAGCAGCCCTTGATCGAGTGAGCCGGGCAGGTTGTCCACCAGGATGAAGCGCGACGCCACCAGCTTGCCCACCAGGATGAACAGCCCGAACAGGACGAAGGGCAACAGCAGGCGATACATCCGGCGGCCGGTGAATGCGAGCCACTTCGATGGCTCGATACGCGCCGAGCCGGTCATGAAGACCACGTACCCGGACAGGTACATGAAGAAGGGCATGTGGAAGTGGTAGAGCGCGTGCTTGAGCACGATGTACCAATCGTTCCCCAGGGGAGAGCTCCGGGAGACGAGATGCCCGATGACGACCAGGAGTATGCCGAGCCCTTTCGCTCGGTCCAGGTCGCGCCGCCGGGGCGGCTTCTGCAGCGCAAGCTGATTCAGCATCAGCCGCACAGAGTCCGCGCCGGAGTCGTCGCCGGAGTCTTTTCCAGAGCGGCCCGATCCGTGATCTTCGGCCGGTAGCTCGTTCGAGCGGGGCGCTGGCGCCGACGGGTTCAACGTACTCACAGGCTCCCGCCAGCAACGTTCATGCCCGAGGTCAGTGCAGCCGGTCGGCGCGGCCTATGTGGAACAACGCATGCGCAAAACAGCTGGTGGAGACGGGCCGTAACGGAAGCGGGATTGTGGTCCTGGCGGTCGCCGTTCGGCTTCCGTGCGCCTACGGAAGCCGAACACGACAGAGCGTTTTACCGCTGCTTGAACTCCTCGGGCGTCAGCTGGTGGCGGGCCAACAGCTTGTAGAAGTCCGTGCGGTTGCGCTTCGCGAGCCGCGCCGCCTGGCTGACGTTGCCTCCGGTGATCTGGAGGATCTGCGATAGGTAGCTGCGCGTGAACTCGTCGCGGGCCTCGTCGAACGAGGGCAGCCGGCCGGGGCCGCCGCCCAGGGATTGTTGCACGAGCTCGACCGGGATGATCGGGGTCTGCGACAGCGCGACGTTCTGGCGGACGACGTTCTGCAGTTGGCGGATGTTGCCTGGCCAGTCGGCTGTCGCGAGCAGCTCGACCGCTTCGGGGGCGTAGATCTTCCTGACGCCGCTTTCCTTCGCGATCTGCGCGAGGAAGTGAGCAACTAACAGCGGAATGTCCTCACGGCGACGGTTCAGCGGCGGCATCTCGATGTGCACGACGTTGAGTCGGTAGTAGAGGTCCTCGCGGAATTGCGCCGCGCTCATCAGACTCTGGAGGTCGCGGTGCGTGGCGGAGATAACGCGCACGTTCACCGGAATCGCGTCGGTGCTGCCTACCGGGCGGATCACGTTCTCCTGCAGGACGCGCAGCAACTTGACTTGCAACCGCATCGGCATGTCGCCGATCTCGTCGAGCATCAACGTGCCGCCGTCAGCCGCCATGAAGAGGCCGCGGTGCGCACGGGTGGCACCTGTGAAGGAGCCTTTCTCGTGGCCGAAGAGCTCGGACTCGAGGAGATTCTCCGCCATGGCGCTGCAATTGATGGCGACGAAGGGTTTGTTACGGCGCGGGCTCGCCTTGTGGATGGCCCGGGCCAACAACTCCTTGCCAGTACCGCTCTCACCGGTGATCAGTACGCGTGCATCGGTGCCAGCAACCATGTGAGCCTGCGCGAGCTTTTCCTCCATCGCGGAGCTGCGCGTGACGATCTCGGCGCGCCAGTCTTCATCCGAGGCGCCGAAGCCCGAGATGCGCAGCGCCTTCTGCACCTGGTCGAGGAGCTCCTGCTTGTCGACCGGCTTGGTGAGGAAGCCGAACGCGCCCATCTGGGTCGCCTGAACGGCATCCGGAATGGTGCCGTGGGCGGTCAGGATGATCACCTTCAGTCCGGGCCAGCGGTTCTGCAACTCCTTCAGCAGGCCGATGCCGTCCATGTGATCCATCCGCAAGTCGGTGATCACGAGGTCCGGACGGAAGCGGCTCGCCGCCGCGAGCGCCAACACGCCGCTCTCGACCGCTTCCACGTCATAACTCTCTGCGCGCAAACGAATCGTCAACAGGCGCAACAAGCCGGGGTCGTCGTCAACGACGAGGATTCGCGCTTTGCGTTTGCCGATCTGGTTCAAGGTCGTCGTCCTTCGCTGGCCTAAGCCGGCCGCCTCAGGTTGCAACATGCTAGCGGGAATGGTCACTGTGGTCGTCCTGTGTTGCTGGGTTTGCGCTCGTTCAGCGAGCGCTCGATGTTGGCAATGGCATCGAGCTTCGCGCGCGCTTCCTCGAGCTCCTTGCGCAAGCGTGTATTCTCTTCTGTCTCTGTTTGGAGACGGCGATTCACACTTGCCAGGCGCTCCCTGTCAGCGCGTACAGCGTCAGACTGCAGCCTGCGGTTTTCTCCTTCCAACGTCAAATGGTCGTCAATTTGCTGCAGTTCCAGAAACGCCAGCGACCGCTCGCTGGGCATCAACATCTCGGGATTTGCCATAAGCTCCCGCAGCAACCGTTGTGCTCTAGGCAGATCCGTCCCGGGATGGCCGGGAGTGGCGAGAATCAGGGCGAAACGCAGCTGCCGGCTCGGTGTCGGCGCGGTTTCGTAATCGCGTTGAGCGGTGGAGACGATCTCCGCCTGGTCCGAAGGTGTGCCCTGCACCAACGACTGTAGCAATTGCAGGTCGTCGGCCAACACTGTGGAGGCTGCCGCGGCGCGGTTGACCGGCGGTGGCGGCTGGTTGACCGCGTGCTCGCGCTGGAACATGTCGGTGGCGCAGCCGCCGAGCAGCAAAGTTGTGACGAGCGTCACAGTTGCCAGTCGTACCTGGAGCGCTGCAACCGGAGCGAAGGGAATCCCAAGAAGCGCCAGTGGCGCGACGCGGGAGAAGCGCCAGTGGCGTGACGCGGGAGAAGCGTCAGTGGCGCGACGCGGGGCAACGAAGTCACGCTGCATGCGCTTGCGCCTTGGCTTCGAGTGCCGCAGGGATGAGGCCGTCCGCGGTGTTGCGGGGCATGGTGATCCGGAAATGGGCGCCCGGATACTCGCCGTCGATGATCTCGATCGTACCGCCGTGCGCCGAGACGAACTCGAGCACCACCGACAGGCCGATGCCGGTGCCTTTTACCGCAGTGCTTTTCGCGGCGCGGCCGGTATAGAAAGCTTCGAACACGTGCTCGCGATCCTCCATGGGGACACCGGGACCGTTGTCGGCCACATCGAGCACGAACTGGGTCCCGGACGTCCGTGCCTTCAAATGTATCGTGCCTCCCTTCGGGGAGTACTTCACCGCGTTCGACACCAGGTTCTCGAGGATGAGACGGATCTTGCTGCGATCGGCCACGAGGGTGACGTCGTCGACGCGGACGTCCAGCCGCACACGTTGCGACAGGAGGGTGAGTTGCTGGTTTTCCAGCACCTGCTTCACCACCGGGCGCAGGCGGAACTCGCTCGAGTCCAGGCCGATGCTGGAGGTTTGCCAGGCGCTGAAAGACAACAGGTTTTCGATCATGCGTTGCAGTTTGATGCCGTTCTCGCGCAGGATGCCGGCCACCTCGCGCTGGTTGGAGTCGAGCTCGCCGACCGCGCCGTCCATGAGCAGCTCGGTTCCCTCCCGGATGTTGGCGAGTGGTGTTTTCAGCTCATGCGACATGTGCCGCAGGAAGCGGTTCCGCTCGTGGGCCAGGTCCAGCAGGCGCTGACGAAGCCACTCGAGCTGGCCGCCGAGCCGCTCGAGATCGTGCGGTCCCGAAACCGCGATCTGGTTCGTGAACGTCCCCTGGCCGAGCTCGCTGATGGCACGGTCGAGCTGACGCAACGGGCGTCCTACCGCGACGGTCAGGGCGAAGATCGCGATGATCGTCAGCGGCACGAGCAAGGCAGCCTGCCAGAGCAGGCGCCGGCGCGCGCGTTGCGTTTGTTGCTCGAGCGCGGCGACTTCCTCGTCGATCTGCGCGTTACTCTGCTGCGCGACCTTGTCGACGAGGGCGCTCAACTCGGTGAACTTTTTCGACAGCGCCGACATGTTGGCGGTGCCGCTGCCCGCGGTCATCGACAAAACCATGACCCGGATCGAGTTCTGCAACTCGCCCAACTGGCCGAGGGTAATGCGCGCGTCCGTGGCCGCATGCTGGTTGAGTTGATCGCGCGTCACGGTCAGGCGCGCGTCCTGACGCCGATAGAGGTCCAGGTCGGCCGGCTCGTTCAGAACGTCGTACAGGCGCGCCGTGCGCTCCAGTGAGACGATCTGACTGAACAGGTCCTGGCTGGCGCGTGCGGCGGTAACGCCTTCGATGACGATCTTCTGACCGGTGTCGGCGAGCTCGCGGATTTGCAGAGCGGCCGTCAGGATCGCGACCAGGAGCGGCACGGCCATCAGGAAAAGGCCCAGGACCATCAGTCCGCTCAATGACTTGGGGCGTGCCCATTGCATAGAGCCATTCTACCCTAGGCGCAAAGGCCCCTCAGGTTTCACCAGGGGTTCTGCAACAGGCGTTGCTCCCACTTCAGTGCCGTCGTGACGATGGTGTCGAGGTCGTCCAGCCGGGGCCGCCAACCGAGCTCGGCGCGGATGCGCTCGGCGCGGGCCACCAGGGCGGGGGGATCACCGGCACGCCGGGGTTCTTCGCGGAC
>DAITMW010000013.1:50322-55634 GCA_036834945.1 Steroidobacteraceae bacterium | reverse complement strand
CGCCCGGGTTTCGGATCGTGGATTGCCAGATCCACTGCAACTCCATAGCGGTCCGCCACCTCGCGTGAAAACGAACGCGCCAGCGCCAGCCGCTGCTCTGGTGTCAATTCTGGAGGAAGAGCGACCTGGTACTCGCGAGCAACACGCGCATCCCGACGCCTCTCAGCGGCTTCTGCCTTGTTCCAGAGGCGCGCTCTATCCACGGCCCAGGTCATCATCGACCCTTCGTACTTCGACGGGAGGACGATCTCGCTGTGTCGCACATCTTTGCGCCGCGAGAAGTCGTGTACGTCTCCCGTGCGTTCGTCGCGTATCGCTTCACCAGCCCGATACGCCGCCGCCGAGGTGGCTTGCTGTCCCGTCGAGCGCTTGATCGCCCGGATCTCGAAATGAAAAATGGCCATGCGACGACCCTGCGGCTAACGGGAAAACGCGACGCGCCGCCATTGGGCGCCGGAGGCGGTTTTCAGGTACCCGGTGAGATCCGGCAACTGCTCGAGTTCCGAAGCCAGCACGGCGGCCTCCGTTACGTGCTGCTCACTGACGCTCGTCGAGCGCCGCGAGCCGCGCCATGTGAACAACCCGTCCCGATCGCGTCCGCGGGAAGTCTGGCGCCGGATGACCTCGCGCTCGCCGATCAGCCGTGACGCGAAATGCGAGGTACCGCCGTTTTCGCTTCCCGAGCACCTCAGGATCAAGGTATTGCCGCAATTTTCGACCAGGGTTTGTGCTTCGCCGGGTCCGTAGGTGCTGGATACCTGGGCGACAGACTGGAATCCCAACACGCAGCGGCCGCCAAATTTGCGCAACCGGGCCAGCGCATCCTTCAGACCATCAATGGCACCGAGCGCGTCGAGCTCGTCGACCACGAACCACAGTCGCTGATCCTCCTCCGGATGATTCATGGTCTGAAAGATCGCCAGGCGCATCCACGTGGCGATAATTGACCTGAGTGCGGCGATCTGGGCCGCCTGGTAAGGAATGAACAACACGCCGCGTCCGGATTCGATCCAATCGCGCACCGAGAACGGCATCCTCCGCTGATCCTTGATATAAGCGAGTGCCGCGGCGGCCGAGCCCGCAACGGATCGGATCGAACCGAACATGCGGGCGTTGTCCGGCTCCAGAAACGGCTGTGCCGGCGTATCGAACACGATCGGTCGCAACTCGGAGCTCGGGGCAACCGCCAACAGGCGCCAAAGCTCCGCCACCTCGCGATGATCACGCTCGTGACAACGCCGGATGACGGCCGACAGGAACGTGCGCGCATATCCCCGCCACTCACGACCCGAAGAGTCTTCGGTTGTCGGAATCAGACCGCTGGCGAGCTGGTCGAAGTCGTAGCGCTCGCGGATCTCGGAAAAAGGGTCCCATTTGACCGAGTACTCCTCGAATGGATTCAGAACCACGTCGCCACGATAGCGATCGTGGAACGACAGGAGATATCCACCGTCCGGATCGGTGATTACGGCGCGGTCACCTCGATCCAATGCTCGCCGCAGAAGCTCCCGGATCGCGGTCGATTTGCCCGTGCCGGTAGTCCCGATGAGCTTGAAATGTTTGGTCTCGTCCAGTGGTGTGATCGGGACTCCCGCCAATGTCAGAGCACCAATGCCGCCTGCGGACAGTCGCCAACCCCCGCGCGCATATCCTGACCGCGCGATGATCCTCGTGCCACGCTTATGGATATCCCGTGAGGCGTAACGACGCGTCAGGAATATCGCCATCAATATCAGCGGTCCCAACACGACCGCGGCTGCCTTCAAGTCATCCATGACCCGACCCTCCTGTGCCTCAGTATCCCTTGACGACGAAGTAGTCCCCATTTTCCCCGTAGACCGGCGCCTTCCGATCAACCCGTACGCACAACCTGGTCGTGCCGCCGCAGTGACGCAGATCCACGCGAGCACCACGCTGTTCGAGACGCGCAAGACTCGACACGAGTTCCTCGCGCTTCGCACGCAAATTCGTCAGCTCACTCTGCGACGGCAGGAAACACCACGTCGCAAAAAGGGGAATTCCTGTACATAACAGTGTGAGGCCGACGCTCCAGAAGGCCACACGAAGGTTCGCGGATCGACCCAGACTCCGCAGCGCCTCGGCCGCGCGTCTACTTTCATTCCCCAGCACCTGGATCTCCTCGACCAACGTGTGCCGGATTTCATCGCGCACGACAGTGTCGAGCTCCCGGGTGTGCGCATTGAGCTTCTCCAGGACACTCTCCGCGAGTGTCTGCTGGGCCTGCGCTGCTTCCATGAGCAGTCCGACCTTGATGGTGCTCTCTTCCATTTGAGACTCTCCTGTAACCCCTCAGCGCTCGAAATCGTTGCGAGCCTCACCCTCGGCCTGCTCGTTGCGCGGCTCGGCGACCGAGCGTGGATGAAGCGCCCTGAACGCTGCCCATACTGATGCCGCCTCGGACTTCCGAGCGGTATCGGGGGACGCCAAAGCTACGCGACGCCACTCCGGATGAGACGCCAACTTCAGATAGCCTTGCAGATCAGGCAGCTGCTCGATCTCGGAGTCCAACACCGCTGGCTCGATATTGAGGTGCTCGGATCGCGTAACCGTAGGCAGAAGACGCAGTGCCTGGCGCGAGCGGGACTCTGTCGTGCGCACAACCTCGCGCTGCCCGATCAGTTGGGAGGCGAACTTTGACGTACCTCCGCGCTCACTGGCCGAGCTGCGCAGAATGAGCGTATTTCCGCAATTCTCGATGATTGTCTGCGCTTCGGCATGCCCGTAGGTGCCCGACACCTGCGCTATCGACTGCAGCCCCAGGACGCAACGTCCGCCAAATTTTCGCAGTCGCGCGAGCGCATCCTTGAGGCCGTCGATCTGCCCCAGCGCATCCAGCTCGTCGACCACGAACCACAGCGGCCGGTCGCCCTCCTCCCGATTCATGGTCTCGAAGATCGCCAGCCTCATCCAGGCAGAAATCGTCGAGCGCAATGCGGCGATCTGCCCGGCCTGGTACGGGACAAACAGCACACCCTTGCCACTCTGCACCCAGCTCCGCACGGACAGCGTCGCGCCCTCCTGCCGCGCGACGTGTTGCAAGGCGCCTACCGCGGAGCTGGTCACCGAGCGGATGGAGTCGAACATGCGAATGTTGTGCTCGTCGAGAAAGGGCTGCGCCGGGGTGCCCTCCAACAGGGTCTTCAGCTCCTTTGTATTCGACAACACCAGGACGTGGTGCAGCTCTTTGACATCCCGCACGCCGGCGTCGCGGGTCTGACGTAGTACCGACTCGAGGAACGTCCTCGCGTACGCGCGCCAGCTGCGCTCCGATCCTTCCTGATCCGGAATCAGGGATCGCGACAGTTGCTCGACGTCGTAATCGTTCGTGATCTCGCCATACAGATCCCATTTCGCCGCTCGGGGATCAAAGGGGTTCAGAATGACATCACCCCTGCGCTCGTCATAAAAACGCCTGAGGTAGCCCCCATCCGGGTCAGCGACAATTACCCGATCGCCGCGCCCCAGGGCACCCCGGAGGATTTCGCGGATTGCCGTACTCTTGCCGGTGCCCGTCGCGCCGATGAGTTTGAAATGCTTGGTCTCGTCCTGAACGGACATGGGCACACCGGCGAGAGTCAAACTTTTCCGGCTCGTCCGTGTCGGCGCGCCGCGCCCGGGCGGCGAATGATCGTCCTGCTCGACCACTAGCGTCCCGCGCCGATGAGCCGTCGCTGCGGTCGACGCCCTGGCGATGAAGCGGCCTCCCAGGTAGCCCACGGTGGCACTCACTCCAACTCCCGCCGCGAGCTGCATCAATCCTCCATTGACGACGCCCAGACCCTGCAACACGGGCTGAACGACGCTCGTCCCGGCGGCGGCCAGGATCGTGACGGGAACCGCCAGGACCGGAGACAACAGCAGTTTGTGCAGCCGCGCCCGGGCCTTCACCATAGCGGTCACCATCGGAGCCGCTACAGTGGCGTAGCCGAGTGCGAGCCCCGACCAACCGCGCGTCAGCGTGTGCAACTCCGTTGCCAGACCTGAGAGCATGACTTCATCAGCCCTCGGTCAGCAGGGCGTGGCGCTTGCGCGCCGGCTGATACCAGATCTCCTTGATGAACCGCTCGTGGCGCTCCACGGCACACTGGATCACGACGTCCACCAGCAGATACAACAGGCTCTTGATGTCACTCCGCGCCAGGTCACGCCCGCCAGGACTCTGTTTGACCAGCAGCACCAGTTGCTCGAAAGCCAGCTCCGCGCTGGTGGCGTGCACACTGGTGATCGAACCGGGATGACCGGAATTCACATTGCGTAGATAGTCGAACGCCTCCTCGGCGCGCAGCTCCGCCAACAGAATCCGGTCTGGCCGCATGCGCAGACAACACTCGAGCAGTTGCTTGGGCGTAATTCGCGCCTGGCCCTGATCGTCCTTGCTGTACAGGAGACGCACATGGTTGGCATGCCTCTCGAGCACGAGCTCCTGGGCGTCCTCGATCGTAATGAGCCGCTCGTCGGCTGGAATCTCGCGGATCAGTGCCTTGGTCCAGGTGGTCTTGCCCGAGCCGGTCGGCCCCGACACCAGGATGTTCTTGCGGGATTTCACGGCCAACCGCATGAACGCCTCATATTCACTGGCGGCCAACAGGCGCAAAAGCTCGGCCTCGGTCTCATCCAAGGCCTGGCTCGCCGGCCGCGCCGAGCGGAATATGCCGCGCGCCGCCAGCTCATCGATCGACCAGACGGTGTCCGACGGACGCCGAATCGTGATTGCCACGCAACCGCGGGTCGTCGCCGGCGGCAAGACGATCTGGATGCGCTCACCGCCGGGCAGCGAGGCCGACAGGAGTGGTGAGGCTTCATCGATCCGTTGACGGGTCGAGTGCGCAACCAGCTTGGCCAGCCTTCGGCACCAGTCGAAGTCCGCAAAGGGCAACGACTCGTGCCGCCAGCCACCACGAGTTTCGATGAATGCTTCCAACGGCCGGTTGATGCACAGCTCGGTCACCGCGGGATCGGCAAGCAGTGGGCGCAGTGCTTGCAATGTGAGATCGAGGGCGGTCGGACAGGCCGGCTGCCCGGACGGCCCAAGGGCGGCGCCCGCCTCAGAACCCGGTAGCACGGAGGTCATAGACTGTCCTGAAATCGAGGTCGCGAGCCACGAGAATCTGAATCCGATCGCCCTGGTGCTTGGTCACCGTTGGCGCGATGTTGATCGTCCCCTTGAGCACTTCGGTCAAGGCATCCTGCGAGGTGGCCGGGTTGTAGATGAGCGCGCCACCGCCCCGCGAGGCAGACTGCACCGCCGCCTGCGTCGCTCCATCGATGACGGAGATCAGCATCGCGGCACC
>DAITMW010000013.1:41614-50222 GCA_036834945.1 Steroidobacteraceae bacterium | reverse complement strand
TACCAGGACAATGCCCCCACTCCCAGCGCAATCATGAGTCCCGCAGCCAGGAAGCCGCTGATCCGTGATTGTATGGAGCGCGTGGTGTTCACTACTGGAGCACCGCGCTCCCCCGGTACTCCAACATCGGTCTCCTGACGACTCATGGCCGTGCTCCCTGGGTCACTCTCTCCACGGTGGGCGCGACGGTCCCGGAGTCCAGCCGCTCACCACCTCCGTTGAAGGACTTGTTGACTATGCAGCCGCGAAGCAGGCCGCGACGCAGGACAAACCGGCGCGCGACCCGATGAATCACCACATCACCGGCATCGATGTTGAAATTCAACAGCGATTCGCTCCCATCGTCGTTGCGTACGAAGATGGCCGGGAGCTCCGTGTGCGCGCCAAAACGCAACCGGGTGTGTACCCCGTCATCCGATGCGGCGACGGGCTTCAGGCCGGCGAAGCCGCAATACCAGTAATCGAGATTGCGCGGTCGCTGTGACGCGGCCGCATCGAGCTTGCGCTCGATGTTGATCGTCGGATCTTGCGGCGCCTGAGCCTTCACATACGTGAATCGCAGAACATAGGTCACGTCGGGCTCGTGTGGGTCGGGATGCTCCGTACTCGTCGCATAGTCAAAGTGATACTCACGCCGGTTGGTCAACACCGTCAGGTTCGTATTGACCTTCGAAGCCTTGGGCTTCAGGAACAGGTGATTGCCCTGCGAGGCGAATGACAAACCTTCGATGTCACCGGCGCCCAGGCCCAGGAAGCTCTCGTCGGGCTCGAACTCGAGATCGATCTGGTAGCCCACAAATCCCACCAGCCGATAGACCCTGTCCCCGCTATAGGGCGTCACGCGAATACGCGCATCCGGATCACCTTTCGCCCACTGCGCGTCAGCGCAAATACCCGGAACGGGAGCGGCGCAGATCAGCAGCGCCAGTGTTCGAGCCACATAGTTCTCTCGACATTGCCTTCTCATGGCGATTTCCTCGATATCCTTATCGGGTGGGGACCGGCGACGTGGCGAGCACCTCGGGCTCGGCAACGAGCTCCACGACTTTGAAGCCCAGGGGATTCCAGCGTCGGACGTGTGGATCCCTGGACGGCGCCGTGTAGACGTATTGCAGAGTCGCAATCCAGTGGGTGAATCGCTCTTCACCGTCACTGCCCTGGCGCTCAGCCTTCACGTAGCGAACCTGCGCCAGGTCCGTGACACCGTTGCCGCGCTGAAAGAAACTCACTGACTCGACTTGCGCACGAACGGTGCTGCCATCCTTGTGGATGTTCAGCGGCGAACCCGGATTACTCTTGCTCCACAGAGCCGACCATGCCTGGTTGCGCCGTGCGCCATGAAACGCACCACATTCCTCATAATCGCTTTCCGCGGTCGCGAAATTGAAGCGCTCGCAGACCGTGATGTAGTGAGTCAGGAAGTAACGGGTCACGGACTGATCCAAACTGCCATTACCGGCATATATCGGAACGATGTCGACGACGCCCGTGCTGTTGTCCACTCGCACCACGAATGGCTCGACACGCTGCAACGGCATCAAGAAGAGCAAAGACACCCCACCCGTGACTGCACACACCCACCCTGCTCCTGCGACACGCCACGCAACTCGGGCGCTGCGCTGCGCACTGGCCACCCGATCGTGATCCCAAGATGCGGCTTCCTCGAAATAACCGGCCAGTGTTGGCTCCGCGTACTGCGCTTTCATGGTCTCCCCCGCTCCTGTGCGGCAGTGGCGGCATGGAGGCCCCCAGGTTGATTGATTGGATGCAGACGGGAATCA
The DNA here is from genome assembly GCA_036834945.1 of Steroidobacteraceae bacterium. GTDB lineage: Bacteria > Pseudomonadota > Gammaproteobacteria > Steroidobacterales > Steroidobacteraceae > 13-2-20CM-66-19. The sequence goes on along the minus strand of DAITMW010000013.1, from coordinate 48,441 downwards.
CACCGCACTTTGAACGAGGAGCAGGCACTCATCAGGCCGAGGCAAATGAGTAGAAAAAGTGTTCGCATAATCCCTCCATGGACTATCGACGTTGAACTCGAGGTTTTCAGGCTTACAACACGCGCCGTAGCATTTCGGGTGCCCGCAAGCCCCACATGACGAAACGACTGACCGTGCTGTAGGTGCTGAGGGCCACGCCGGTCGCGAGCCCCGCGGCGATCGGCATGACCTGTCGCATGACGAGGAACACCAGCACCGATACGAGCACCATATCCAGCGTGTCCATCGTCTTGATTCCGTCTCCGCGGGCCACCGTCTGGCTTGCGTAGGAAGCTACGATCTGTAGCAAGAGCCCCGACACCAGAACAGTGAGGACCGTGATCAGTGCGTAATTTGTCAACTGGGCGAGCCACGATTCAAAGAGCCTGCGCGTGGCATCGAACAGCAGTGCCGTGAAGAACAGGGGCCCGAGCGCGAGCAGCACGCACGAGGCGATACTCGAGAGTGCGATCAGGAACATGGTGTAGACACACAGCAGCCCGATGAAGACCCAGATGACCAAAGCCGCGGCGGTGTATCCGAACGCATCGTTGAAGATCGTTGCATTGCTGAACAGCTTGCCGGCCACGGCGCCACCATTGCTCCAGATGGCATCGATCGTCCTGACAGGATCGGCGGCACCCGCGAGCGCCGCCGCCAGTTGCACGGGCGCCTGATAGAAGGTGTCGACGATGATCGAGTTGTAGAGCCACAGATGCAAGGCGACACCCAGCACCACGGCGAGCGTCATCAGACGCTTCAACCCATTGATAATCGGCTCATCGATCTTCCCGGTCAGATGTAGATAGCCCCACACCATGACGTACACCGTGGCGAAGGTGACCACCGCCGGCTCCAGGATGGAGGCCAGCTTCGCGGTGGCCGTGCCCACGTACGTCGTGAGCTGCCCATTGAGCCAGGTCCAGAATGTTTGAAAAAATCCCACGGCTCACCTCCCGTCGTTTTGCATCACGGAACGGGCTCGAACCGGCTGGCGAACTGGCCGTGGCCGGCCGCTGCCAACTCCCGCGCACGCTGCTCGTCGGCCCAGCGCTGGGCCTGCAGGCTCTGATAGAGCACCTGCAGCTTGGTTTGCTCGTTCTGCAGCATTCCGGTCTCGGCACCGATCCGGGCGTGCAGATCCAGCGCGGACTTCTGATCGGTCGCACGCGTGATCGCATCGATCAATTGCTGCAGCGATGCGAACCGCATACTGGTTGTGGACAGCGCCTGGTGCGACACGGCCTGCATGAGGGCTACCGTTTGCCGGTCAGCCTGCAGCTGTTGATTCGCCGCAGGCGACAGAGCAGCCAGCTGCTGCGCCGACAGGACTGCGTTCGCCGTTACGGCGGCACTCAGGTCCGTGGATAGCGCGGCATAGCCTCCATTCGTGCCCTGTATCGCCTGCTGGAGTCCGCTCCAGTCGGAGGGCAGATAGTTGCGTGTCGTGCCGGATAACAGCCCCTCCATGCCACGACTTCCCACGGTGGACTGATAGGCCGTCTGTGCCTGGGCGAGACCAGCCTGGGCGGTTGCGAGCTGCTGCTCGAGAGTTTTCACTTCCGAGATCAGCTGCGTCACCGATGCGACATCGATGACGGCGAACTGCGCGTGCGCGGCCGGCATGACGGCACAGCAGATCACGAGCATGAGCAAGGCGCGTTTTCCTGAAATTGACATGACACACTCCTCAGATTGCAGCGTCGGTATTCATGAACAGCGGTAGCCATCGGGAAGGATCGGGCCCCTGCTCCGCCATGATCCGGTGCAGCCGCTCGACCTGGGTGGCCCGGCCCGAGATCACCGTGAGCTCCGCATCGAAGTTCCGCAGGTCGAGCCGGCAGACGATGCTGTGGTGTCCCTGCTTGATCAGAAACAGACGCGAGCCGGGCTCGAGCTGCTCCTTGATGAGCCGGAACTCGCGCTCGCTGAGACCCAGGCCGCCGACATACTCCGCCCGGTCCGCTTCCGAATTGGGGAAGAACACTTTCGTCGGCGTCTGCTCGATGATCGTGCGGCTGATGGGACTGTTCAGCACGTCGCTGGCACTCTGGGTCGCCAGACACATGACACCGTTCAACTTCCTCCAGGTCTTGGGCCCGTCCTTGGCAAAACTCTCGAACGCCGGGTCCGCCAGCAGGCGCCAGAACTCATCCATCCAACACACCAGGCGTCGACCGTCGAGCAGCTGCCGGACCAGGTGAAACAGGTAGAGCGTGACAGGCGAGCGGGTAAGGTCGTTGCCGAGGAATTCCGTCACGTCGAAACCCATTACGACCTGTCCGGAGAGAGTGCCGACGACCTGATCCTCGGGGTTGTCGAAGACCCAGGCATAGTCGCCGCCTGTGATCTCGCACCAACGCACCAGGCGAGCGAACAGCCCCTCCGCATTCGTCGTGTCCAGGAACTCGATGAGGCGCGACAGACGTCGAGCAGGACTGGCCAGGGCCAGCGTGCCACGCAACGCCTGGTCGAGATCGGCCTCTTCACGGACCGTGAGCGGTGGGAAACCCGTGGCACACACTAAGGCGCGCAGCCACGTCTTTTGAAACTCGAAGTGAGCAGGGGTCAGCGGCAACTGCAATGGATTGAATCCGGTCGGTGCCCCGCCCTCGAGGGGCAGGTATGCGCCACCCAGCGCGCGCACCAGGATCTCCAGGCCACGATCCTTGTCGAACACCACTTGTGTAGCGCCCTGCCGGTGGAGCATGGCGAGCAGGAATCCGATGAAGACGGTCTTGCCCGAGCCCGTTGGGCCGCAGATGAACGTGTGCCCGGTATCCTTACGACTCCCACCGTCGGGATCGTTCGGGTCACTCGCATGGAGCGAGAAGTAGTAAGGCGATTGCGCACTCGTCGACAGGAGCGCCAAAGCATCACCCCAGTGATTCCCGACCGCACGCCCGCATGGATAGTTATGAAAGGGCATCATCGCTGCGAAGTTGCGCGACGTGATGGGCGCCTTGCGCGGGCGCATCGCGAAGTTTCCGGGAAGCTGCGCCCAGAATGCCGCCTCCAGCGCGAGATCCTCCCGGGCTACGGTCATTCCGGTGTCAGCCAGGTAACTGCGCGCAAGTGCCACATGCGCATTCAAGGCCTTCAATCGACCGGAAGCCGTTCCATCGCCCGCGTCGGCATCAATTTCGGCAAACACCTGCAGACAGAAGTGATGATCCCCCATCACGAACTCATTGCTGGTGAGCGCATCGAGGGCGCTCTTGAGCTCCACCGCCTGCGACACCGCGAAATCCCCCGCGTTGCCCAGCCGGTGAAACTGTCTCTGCAGCAGACCCTGGCTGGTCGCCTTCGACAAAAAGGTGAACGACTGGGTCAGCACCAGTGGAAAGGGCGCCGACAGCAGGCGGTCGAACAAACCAACGGCCGTAGGGGTGGGATACTCCTTGATACTCAGCATCGCCCCCACGCGCGTTCCCGTAGGCGTGCGATACTCAATTGCCTCCGCCCCGAAAAGCAGTCGCGTGGTCGTCAACGCCTCGTTCAGCGGCGTACGCGGCAACGGTATCCGCTGCCATTCACCGTTGACCAACGAGCCCAGGTATTCGAGCAACGACGAGCACCAGGCATCTCCCACACGATAGGCGCCCAACAGCTCCGGCTCATAACGGGCGAGCGATGTGGCCAGGGTCTGGGCGAGCTTCGCACACGTATCCAACGCGTCCGCCAGCTCCAGTTGTGCTCCCTCGGGTTGAGCTCTTGACAGCACGCGGGCCGCGAGACCCGTAGCAACCGTGGCCACAGGTCGGTAGATCAACGCCAGGTAGAGCTCGTTGACCATCAGCGTGTCGGAAGCCAGGCGCCCGCGATACTTTCTTGCGAGCAACTGGGCGAATCCTGTGTCCGGGTCGTCAGGGAGATCGCAATACTCCCGGCGCCGGATAATGTGGGTCCACAGGGCGAGGTTGGGGCTCGCGATGTTGCGCCACAAGACATTCAACCGCTCGTGCCAGGTATTCAACTGCTCATCGTCCGCGCTCTCAAAGCTCGCGCCGCTCAGCCGGAACACCTGCAGATAGTCCCCAAAAGTGGTTCGCACCACGTGGGTCGACACATGAGCGCTGCATGGAATGTGACGGGCCGCCATCATTTCCCGCCGTAGCGCGCCAGTACGCCTGGAGGTCAGCATGACGACCTCGCAGTCGGATGGGCCGTCCCACAAAGGTCAATGACTTGCACTCGCCGGCGGCCACCCGCCGCGGGCAGGTCGAGCGGGAGCGGGCTGTAGCTGCTCGCTTTCCACACCCGCAGGTTGCCGAGAAGAGCCGGTAGCCGGGTCCGCCCCCACAACAGCAGGAGGTCAAAGAAACGCGGATCGCGTGCACACAGCAGAGCACAGATCCCGTGTATGGGAACGCACAGTGGCAATGCCAACAGGTTCTTCGTCAACAAGAACGCCTCCATGGTGAAAACCAGGTTGAACAACAACGCCGCGTAGGTCACACCCCATCTCATGGGCGGCCGCGTGGCACCGACGAACAGTGGCTCGGCCCTGAGGCCTGCGGTAACGGAAGTGGTAGCCATGGCCTCAGACTCCAAACATCCCGCGCACCCACGTCACGATTTGCGGCGCGCCGAAGGCCATGGCTATCCCCAGGATCGCGCCGATGCACCACCCCCATGACATTCGGGCGGCCATCGCCATGGCTCCCAGCACCATCACGAGAATGATGGCAACCGGCGTGAGCCACGCGAGGATGTTGCTCTGTAACGCCGTGGCACCTGTCAGAAACGGCGAGCTCTGGGCGAGTGCCAGACCTGGCGCGCTCGAGACGAGTGCGGCGACGGCGGCCCGCGAGACGATATGAATCCGGTCGAACCCGGTGAGAGGGTCGAAACGCAATAGTTGTTTCATTGGCCTGACTCCATGGCAATCCTGTGGTCCTGGCAAGCAGCGAGCGCGCGGCGCCCTCAGGGCGGAGGCGTCGCTGCCTTGCGGGAGCGGGAACCACTGGGTTTTTCGGGGGGATTGACGCCGCTCGGGCTGGAGGTGTTGGGGCTGGTGCCGGCACCGTCGTTCACGGCCAGGCTCGGCATGGGAGTGGATTCGAGGCTGTTGGACGCCCGCTCCTCCCGTCGCGCGGCATCGCGCTCCTCGCGCTTCAACTTCCCCGGCGCGCCGAAACGGAAACCCTGCACCACAAAATCCAGGTCGTACTGTTTCTCGCCTTGCTTGTCCGTCCAGTTGTTGGCTCGCACCCGGGCTTCGACAATGAGCTGATCGCCCTTGCGTGCGCTACGCATGAGTGACTCGGCCAGGGGACCAAACGCCACGAACCAGAGGCTCGTGACGATCTCGCGCGGAGCACCCTCGTCATCCTTGCCGGCGCGGTCGTTACCGACGAGACAGAAGCGGGTGTAAGTGATCTCGCCCTTGGCGACCGCTTCGGGATTGCGGGCGAGATTGCCGACGGCGGTGAGTGTGAAACTGTTCATGAGTGATCCTCTGCGACTTTCGCGTCCATGTTGGGTGACGACGTGCGTGTCGTCGGGAGCCAGTCTAATGAGGCGCCCTGACAAGAGAACCCCAATAGGTTGCGTGTTTGTGGAGAAACACCGGGACGCGATTTTTTGTGGCCGCGGGATTCGTGTATGGTGAATGCGTCGACTTCCATGAGGACAACCGCGATGTCACTTCAGGATCCAACAGCGAGAGATGACGCGATCGAAGAGTGCCTCGACGAGATCAACGAATTCGTCGCGACACTCGATCGCTACCCCCCGGCGACGGTTGCAGTCGCCATGAGCGTGCACCTGCAGACCCTGTTATGTGCCCTGGTCGAGTGCAAGCTCTGTACAGCGGAGCAGGTCAGGAATTTCGTGCAGGAGCTGAAACAGGATGTCTGTGCAGAGATTCGGAACGAAGTAATTCGGGACAAAGACCAGCGAGGAAAACCCTGGCGCGATTTCGCACGTCCCGAACCTCGCGCGTAACCGGTGCGATTTCGCACGTCCCGAACTCGCGCGTAACCGGCGCGATGTGCGCGACCGCATATCGCGGGGTTAACGCCACGGATAGATGGCGGTACCTGCCCTGCCTGAGTCGAGGGCAATCGGGAGGACCGGAGCCCCCTGGGAAGCCAGGAGGAACGGCGGCCGGACACCCCCAAAACCCCAACTTTGCTGCACCGACCGCACGTCCTGCATCGAAATCGCTGTACATTGCCTGCGTTTAATGTATGGTGGCGGCCGGCTCGTGATCTTTCGTTCTGTCTTACTCTGGCCTGTGTCCCGCCCTATCCGGCGAGTTATCCCGCCAAAGCCTGCCACCTCAAAAGAATCCCGAACCGGGGAGGCAGCCTCGTACTGCCATTTGTTCTGTCCTGTAGCGAGTACTTTCTAGTGACCAAATTATTCGTCGGCAATCTGCCCTTCTCCGCGACCGAAGACGCTGTGCGGGCCCTGTTCGCAGCACACGGCACGGTCGAGTCGCTGGCGCTCATCACGGATCGTGATACCGGCCGCCCGCGTGGGTTTGGATTTGTCGAAATGCCGAATGCGGATGCTTCGCGCGCCATGCAGGCGCTCGATGGCAAGGACTTTGGGGGCCGGGCCCTCAAGGTGAATGAAGCCAAGGCCCGCGAGGGCGGTGGTGGGGGTGGCGGTCGCCGCTTCTGATCCGCTTGAGTTGATGTCCGGAAATCCCGGCGGCGAAGACCTCGCCGCCGGGATTTGTTGAGTAGCTTCTCCTGGCGCTAGGCTGTCCGGCCAGCGCGATAGCAAGTGCGGACCTTCATTTCCGCAGCGCGCAAATCCTTGCGATGTTTACTAAC